>CAYSXG010000687.1:0-1959 GCA_964434895.1 uncultured Solibacteraceae bacterium
GCGCCCTCCAGCCCCTTCGCGAACTCCCACAGCACCGGACGCGCGAAGAGATCCCCGATGGAGGCCTCGAGGCCCAGCTCCTGCCGCAGGCGCGAGACCACCTGCACGGTGAGCAGGGAGTGCCCGCCCAGTTCGAAGAAGTGGTCGTTCCGGCCCACCCGCTCCACCTTGAGCAGGTCCGCCCAGGCGGCCGCCACGGCCGTTTCCAGGTCCCCCTGGGGCGGATCGAAGGCCCGCGCCGCGTAGGCGTCCCCCTCGGGGGCCGGTAGGGTCTCCCGGTCCACCTTCCCGTTGGGCGTCAGGGGCAGGGCCTCCAGGCGCACGAAGGCCGAAGGCACCATGTACTCCGGCAGGGACTCCGAGAGGCGGCCGCGCAGGGCCTCCGCTCCTGCCTGGTCCGCCACGTAGTAGGCCACCAGGCGCGGGGCCCCCGCCGGGTCCTTCCGGGCCACCACCACCGCCTCGCGCACCCCCGGGGTGGCGAGGAGGCGGGCCTCGATTTCCCCGAGCTCGACGCGGAAGCCCCGCACCTTCACTTGGAAATCGTTGCGGCCCAGGAACTCGAGGCTCCCGTCCGGCCGCCGCCGGCCCAGATCCCCGGTCCTGTACATGCGCGCTCCGGCCCCGGCGAAGGGGTCGGCCACGAAGCGCTCGGCCGTGAGGGTCCGGCGGTTCAGGTAGCCCCTCGCCACCCCCGCGCCGCCGACGTAGAGCTCCCCGATCACGCCGACGGGCAGCGGCTGGCGCCGGGGATCCAGGACGTAGACCCGCGTGTTGGCGATGGGGCGGCCGATGGGCGGATTCCCGCCCTCCGCCTCCGAGCAGGCGTGCAGGGTGGCCCAGACCGTGGATTCCGTGGGCCCGTAGGCGTTGACGAGGCGCCGCCCCCGGGCCCAGCGCCGGGCCAGGGCCCCCGTCAGGACGTCCCCGGCGGCGACGAGGGTACGGACCGAAGGGAGCTCCGCCGATTCCGGCAGGGTCGCGAGCACCGCCGGCGGCAGGGTGGCGTGGGTGATGGCCCCTTCGGCGATCCGGCGGACCAGGTCCTCCCCGGCCAGCACCTCCCCCGGCGGGGGCAGGTGCAGGGAGGCCCCCTGGCAGAGGGCCATCACCACCTCGAACACGCAGGCGTCGAAGCTGAAGGAGGCGAATTGGAGGACCCGGCTTTCGGGGTCCACATCGAAGGCCCGGGCCTGGGCGGCCACGAGGTTGCAGACCCCCCGATGCTCGATCATCACCCCCTTGGGCAGACCCGTGGAGCCGGAGGTGTAGATCACGTAGGCCAGGTGGTCGGGCCGAAGGCCCACGGCCGCGGGGTCCGGGTTCGTCGCGGGCCCCTGCGGAAGTCCCGCCCCCAGATCGACCACCGTCCAGGCCCCGCCCTTCCCCGCGAACCTGGCCGCGAGGTGCCCTTGGGTCAGCAGCACCCGGGGCGCGCTGTCCTCCACCATGTGCCCGAGGCGCTCGGTGGGATAGGTCGGGTCCAGGGGCACGTAGGCCCCGCCCGCCTTCCAGACCGCCAGCAGGGCCTCGATGCGCTCGAAGCCCCGCTCCGTGCAGATGGCCACCCGGGTGTCGGGGCCGACCCCCAGGGAACGCAGGTGGTGCGCCAGGGCGTTGGCGCGGGTGTTGAGCTCGCCGTAGCTCAGCTCGTGTTTTCCCTGCACCAGGGCCACCGCCTCCGGCGCCCTTTCGGCCTGCGCCTCGAACAGCTCGTGGACGCGGCACTCACGGGGGAAGTCCGCCCCCGTATCGTTCCAGGCCTCCAGGGCCCGGCCCAGCTCGGCCTTGGGCAGCAGGGGGAGCCGGTCCACGGCCTGCGTCCCGTCGGAGGCCATCCCTTCCGGCAGCATCCGCAGGTAGCCGAGCCGGCGGCTGATCGTTGCCCGACCGAAGAGGGCCGTGCAGCATTACGGGCCGCGTGCGGTTCCCGGCACTCTCGAGCTTACAGACCGAGCC
>CAYSXG010000688.1:0-1958 GCA_964434895.1 uncultured Solibacteraceae bacterium
GGGATCAGCTCCATGCCTGCGAGGTCGATGTCGTCCAGGCGGCCGATGAAGGGCGAGACGTAGGTGGCGCCGGCCTTGGCGGCCATGAGGGCCTGGCTGGCCGTGAAGCAGAGGGTCACGTTGGTCCTGATGCCCTCGGCCTTGAAGGCGTGGGCGGCCTTGAGGCCATCCGCCGTGAGGGGCACCTTCACGACGACGTTCTTGTGGATCTTCGCGAGCTTGCGGCCCTCGTCGAGCATGCCGGCGGCCTCCAGGCTGATGACCTCGGCCGAGATCGGGCCGTCCACGATGCCGCAGATCTCCTCGATGATCGCCTCGAAGGGCTTGCCGGTCTCCTTGGCGATGAGGCTGGGGTTCGTCGTCACCCCGTCCAGCACCCCCAGAGCGTTGATGCGCTTGATCTCGTCGATATTCGCCGTGTCGATGAAAAATTGCATGGACGACTCCAGAGGGTGGGTGGCTGCCTGCGAGCTCGGCGGTTCAGGGGAGGGGGAATCCTGCAGCTCTGAGCCCCGAAGGGGCGAAGAAGAATTTCATGCGGGGCTCCAAAGGGTTCGCCTGCCAAGCCCTTCCATTCTCTCAGCCCTGGCGGGAAGCTGAAAGCCCGGAGTCCCCCATGCTGCCCGCCGCCCTCGACACCCAGGAAATCCAAGTCCTCGACCGGGGCTTCGTGAAGCTCGTGGACTGCATGGGCTCGGACCTCTCCGTGGTGAACGCCGCGCGGGTCTCCTTCGGCAAGCGCAAGGAGGCCTTCGACGAGGGCGACGAGAAGCTCGTCAAGTACCTGGCGCGCCATGAGCACACCTCGCCCTTCCGCCACACGGCCATGACGCTGCACGTGAAGGCTCCCATCTTCGTCTTCCGCCAGTGGATGAAGCACCGCATCGGCTCGGAGTTCAACGAGATCTCCGGCCGCTACGTCGTCTTCCCCGAGGACGAGTTCTTCGTGCCCGGCGTTTTCCGCCAGCAGTCCAAGAACAACAAGCAGGGCAGCGAGGGCGAGATCGCACCGGAGCACCGGGAGGCCGCCGCCAAGACCTACCTCGAGGCCTGCAAGGCCAGCGTGGCCCAGTACCGCGCGCTGCTGGAGATGGGCGTGTGCAAGGAGCAGGCTCGCTGCGTGCTGCCCCTGGGCCTCTACTCGGAGGTCTACTGGACCGTGAGCCTGCAGGCCGTGGCCCATTTCATCCGGCTGCGCAGCGAGGGCCACGCCCAGTGGGAGATCCAACAGTACGCCGCCGCCGTGCGGGAGCTGGTGGAGAAGGTCTACCCCGTGAGCCTCAAGGCCCTGCTGGAATCCGAGGTGGGCTGATGCCCGGCCCCCGGCCCCCGGTTTCCGGCCTCCGCTGAGCCCCGCCATGCCCGCCCTCCTCAACCCTGCGCTCTTCCACTTCGATCCCGCGATCACGTGGGTGATGCACTGCGCAGAGGGGCCGGTGCCCCGGGCGGGGATGCGGGCGGCGAGGGCCTGGATGCAGAAGGAGCTGCGTCCCTGGGAGGCGAGTTGGAAGCAGGACGGCCTCGGCATCCCCAAGGCCGTGCGCCTCGAGTGCGCGAAGCTGATCCAGGCCGAGGCGGAGGACATCAGCCTCAGCATGAGCACCAGCACGGCGCTTCAGGTCGTGGCCTCCGGGTATCCCTGGCGGGAGGGTGACGAGGTGCTGGCCCCCCTGGGGGAGTTCCCCTCCAATGTCTGGCCCTGGAAGGCCCAGGCCGGCCGCGGCGTCTTCTTCCGCGAGGTGCCGCTGTGGGAGGGCCACCGCGGCGGCGCCGAGGCGTGGGATTCCACGCCCCCTAGCCTTGGAGACGACCCCGAGGCCCGGCTCCTGGAGGCCATCGGCCCGGCCACGCGGATCCTTGCGCTCTCCTGGGTGCGTTTCCAGGACGGGCTCAAGCTGGACCTGGCGCGGCTGGGGGCCGGTTGCCGAGATCCGACCGGCGCGTTCGGACGTAGTCAG
>CAYSXG010000689.1:0-1954 GCA_964434895.1 uncultured Solibacteraceae bacterium
GGAGCCGGGGGGGTGCGAGGCCCGCCGGCGGGCCTACCCGGGCCTGCGGGAGGCCGTGGTGGGGGTCCGGGAAGACGCGGCAGGAAAGGCGACCCTGGTGGCCTACTTCTGCCATCCCGAGGCGGAGGTCGGGGCGGAGGCCCTGCGCGCCCACCTCGCGGGGTTCCTGCCGGATTACATGGTGCCTGCGGCCTACGTGCGCCTGGAGGCCCTGCCCCTGACCCGCGCCGGGAAGCTGGACCGGGGGGCCCTGCCGGCCCCGGGCGGCGCGGCCTTCGGCTCGGGGGGCTACGAGGCCCCTCAAGGGGAGACCGAGACCGCCCTGGCCGGGATCTGGGCGGGCCTCCTCGGCCTCGAGCGGGTCGGCCGCCACGACAACTTCTTCCAGCTGGGGGGCCACTCCTTGCTGGCGGTGACCCTGGTGGAGCGCATGCGCCGCCGGGGCCTGCACGTGGACGTGCGGGCCCTCTTCGCCGCGCCCAGCCTGGCCCGCCTCGCGGCGGCGGCGGCCCCGGAGGCCTCCTCCGTGGTCGTGCCGCCCAACGGGATCCCCGAGGGCTGCCAGGCCCTGGAGCCGGGGATGCTGCCCCTGGTGCGGCTGGGCCGCGGGGACCTGCGGCGCATCGTCGAGCAGGTGCCCGGAGGCGCCGCCAACGTCCAGGACGTCTATCCCCTGGCCCCCCTGCAGGAGGGCATCCTCTTCCATCACCTGATGTCCACCGAGGGGGACGCCTACCTGAGCACGGCCCTGCTGGCCTTCGATGGACGGGCCCGGATGGACGCCTACCTGGCGGCCCTCCAGGCCGTGGTGGACCGGCACGACATCCTGCGTACCGCCGTGCTGTGGGAGGGGCTGCCGGAGCCCGTGCAGGTGGTGTGGCGGAAGGCCCCCCTCGACGTGGAAGAAGTGGCCCTGGACCCCGAGGGGGGAGATGCGGCCGACCAGCTCCGCGCGCGCTTCCACCCGAGCCATTTCCGCATCGATCTCCGGCGGGCCCCCATGGTCCACCTCCGGGTGGCCCACGACCCGGCCCGGGATCGCTGGCTGGCCCTGGAGCTGACCCACCACCTCGTGAGCGACCACACGACCCTGGAGGTGATGGAGGAGGAGATCCAGGCCCACCTGCTGGGGGAGGCCCACCGGCTCCCGAATCCCCTGCCTTTCCGCAACTTCGTAGCCCAGGCGCGCCTGGGCATGGGCCGGGAGGAGCACGAGGCCTTCTTCCGCGGCATGCTGGGCGACCTCGAGGAGCCCACCGCCCCCTTCGGCCTCCTGGACGTCCAGGGGGACGGCACGGGCCTGGAGGAGGCCTCCCTCGAGGTGGAGGCGGCTCTTAGCCGCCGGCTGCGGGCCTGCGCCCGGCGCCTGGGGGTCAGCCCCGCCAGCCTCCACCACCTGGCCTGGGCCCAGGTCCTGGCCAGGGTCTCCGGGAAGGAGGACGTGGTCTTCGGTACCCTCCTCCTCGGGCGCATGCAGGGGGGCGAAGGCTCCGACCGAATGCTCGGCCTCTTCGTCAACACGCTGCCCCTGCGGATCCGCGTCGGGGAGGAGGGGGCCGAGGCCGGCCTCCGCCGCACCCAGGCCCTGCTGGCGGACCTGGTCCGCCACGAGCACGCCCCCCTGGCCCTGGCCCAGCGCTGCAGCGCCGTGCCCGCGCCGGCCCCCCTCTTCTCGTCCCTGCTGAACTACCGCCACAGCGCCGGCGCGCTCCGCGCCGCCTCCGCGGAAGAGGGTCGGGCCTGGGAGGGCATCGAGGGCTCCTACGGCGAGGAACGGACCAACTATCCCCTGGCCCTCTCCGTGGACGACGTGGGCGAGGGCTTCTGGCTCACGGTCCAGGCGGCGGTTCCGGTCGAGCCCTCCCGCGTGTGCCGCTTCATGCACGCGGCCCTGGAAGGCCTCGTCGACGCGCTGGAAACGGCCCCGGACCGGCCCCTGCGGGACCTCGACGTC
>CAYSXG010000690.1:0-1951 GCA_964434895.1 uncultured Solibacteraceae bacterium
GAGTGCGGGAAGGAGCTGCGCTGGGTGGCGGTGGGGCACGCCATCGGGGCGGCCATCTTCAGCGACGCGGCCCCCTCCTTCATCGCGGAGACGGTGCTGGAATCGGGGACGGCCACCAAGCCCGACCCCTTCCACCTCCAGCGGCGCTGGCGCCAGCGCCGTCCCCTGGCGGCCATCAACCTCAGCCAGAGCGTGCGCCTGGCCCTGGCGGCCTGGATGGCCCGGGTGCCCATCCGCGCCGGGGACGTGGACAACCGCCTGGGCTTCCTCTACCACTACCGATTCACCTACCGCGACGTGCCCACCCACCAGGTGCGCCGCTTCCTGCCCCTGCTGGAGCAGCTGACGGGACGCACCGGCCTGCGCTGGCGCCCCCTGGGGCCGGACCTCCTGGGGGGACGCTCGGGGCCCGAGCGCCTGCGGGAGGCGGGCTGGAAGGGGGGCCCCTACGTGACCCTGGCCTTTGGCACCCGGGGCTACGACAAGCGCTGGTTCCCGGAGCGGGAGCGCTGGAGCGCCCTGGCCCGCCTGCTCCAGGGCCAGGGCCTGGAGGTGGTGTGGATGGGGGGGCCCGACGAGCGGGAGCTGGGGGGGGAGCTGACGGCCCTCGTGCCCGGCACCGTGGACCTCACGGGGCGCACCAGCATCCCCGAGGCCTGTGCCCTGCAGGGCGAGGCCTACGGCAACGTGGCCATCGATACGGGCCTGGCCCACACGGCCGCCGCCACGGGCCGGCCCACGGTGGTCATCGTGGGCATGCCCTCGACGGTCTTCTCCTGCGAGCCCCTCTTCGGCGCCCAGGGCCCCCGGGTCATCACCCTGCGGGGCACGGAGCTGGAGCTGGGCCCGCCGCCGGACTTCGAGACCCGGGGCTCCACCTCCTACCGCATTCCCGTGGAGCGGGTGGCCAACGCCCTCCACGCCCTGGCCGCCGAGGCCGCGGGCCGGCCCCAGGCCCCGGCCCTCTGATCCGAGTCCCCGTGCCCTCCCCCTCCGCGATCCCCGTCCTCATCCTTCCGGGCCTGGGCAACTCCGGCCCGGAGCATTGGCAAAGCCACTGGGAGCGCCGGGACCCCGCCTGCGAGCGGGTGCTGCAGCGGGGGTGGGAGCGCCCCCGCTGCGCGGACTGGGTGGAGGCCTTGGGGAAGGCGGTGGCGCGGCGGGAGGGCCCCCTGGTCCTCGCGGGCCACAGCTCCGCCTGCGCCCAGGTGGCCCATTGGGCCGCCGCGGCCTCCCCCGAGGCCCTGGGGCGGGTGCGGGGGGCCCTGCTGGTGGCCCCCAGCGACCCCGAGCGGCCCAACTACCCGGAGGGACCCACGGGCTTCGGCCCCGTGCCCCTGGACCCCCTGCCCTTCCCTTCCATCGTCGTGGCCAGCGACGACGATCCCTACATCGACCCCACCCGGGCCCGGCGCTTCGCCCAGGCCTGGGGCAGCCGCTTCGTGCTGCTCTCGAAGGCCGGCCACATCAACGCCGCCAGCGGCTTCGGGCCCTGGGAGGAGGGCTGGGCCCTGCTGGAGGCCCTGCGGGCCCCGTGTCCCTGATCCGCCTGGAGGAGGCCTCCCCGGCCTGGGCCCTGCGCTTCGTCCGAGCCCGGGAGGAGCTGGGGCGGCTCTTCCCGGGCCTCAGCCTGGAGCACGTCGGCAGCACCGCCGTGCCGGGCCTGGCGGCGAGGCCCATCCTGGACCTCCTGCTGGGCCTGCCCTCCCTGGAGGTGGTGGAGGCCCGCATCCCGGAGCTGGAGGCCCTGGGCTACCGCTACGTCCCGGACTACGAAGGGGCCCTGCCCCGGCGGCGCTACTTCCGCCGCGAGGCGGGCGAGGGCCCCACCTGCCACCTCCACACGGCGGTGAAGGGTTCGGCCTTCTGGGAAGAGCGCCTGGCCTTCCGGGAGGCCCTGATACCAATTTGCCATCAATGATTAAGTTTTGAATATCCAAAGTCGCAGAGG
>CAYSXG010000691.1:0-1931 GCA_964434895.1 uncultured Solibacteraceae bacterium
CCTCCGCAATCGCCTCAGCATCCCCATCCACGACGCGCGCGGGCGGCTTGTCGCCTTCGGCGGACGGGTCTTGGGCGATGAGAAGCCGAAGTACCTGAACACCCGGGAGACGCCGCTCTTCCACAAGGGTTCCACCCTCTTCGGCCTTCACCGGGCCAAGGGCGGCTTGAGAGACGGGGCCCTGGTGGTGGAGGGCTACTTCGACGTGCTGCAGCTCCACCAGCAGGGCATCCGCCAGGCGGTGGCCCCCCTGGGCACGGCCCTCACCGAGGACCACCTCCGGCAGATCAAGCGCTTCACCAACCGGCTGGTGCTCTGCTTCGACGGCGACGCCGCCGGGGAGCGGGCCATGGAGAAGAGCCTGCGCCTGGCCCTGCCCATGGGCTTCGACGTGAGGCTGCTGGAGCTTCCGGCGGGGGAGGACCCGGACACCTGGTGCCTCAAGCTCGGGGCCGAGGCCTTCCGGGACCTGCTGCGGGACTGCCCGGACTGGACCCGCTTCGCCCTGGACCGGGCCCTCTCCGGCAAGGACCTCCGCCGCATCCCCGACCGCATGGGGGCCCTCAAGGAGCTGCTGGACTTCCTGCCCCACCTCCCCCCGGGGCCCGAGCGGCGGGAGCTCTTCGCCAGCCTGGCCCACCAGCTGCAGCTCCCCATGACCGAGCTGGAGCGGGCGGCGCGGGCGCGCGCCCGCCCCCGGGCCCCCCAGGAGGAGGTGGCCCCGGTCCGCCACCTGGAGGTGGACGAGCTGCTGCGGCCCCTGGTCCTGCTCTGCGCGAGCCCCGAGGGCCGGGCCCGGGCCGCGGCGGTTCCTCCGGCCCGGCGCGGACGGGGACGAGGGGGCCCTTCCCCCGGAGGTCCTGGCCACCCTGCGGGCCCTGGAGGCGCGGGTGCTGGCCCGGGATTCGGAGCTGCCCTCCTCGGCCCAGACCCACCTGGACCGCCTGGAGCAGGCCTACGTCCTGCGGGAGCTGGGGGAGGCCACCCGGCAGCTCCAGGACCCCCGCCTGGCCACGGATCCCGAGGTGCGCCGCCGCCTGGAGGACCGGGCCGCGGCGCTGCACGCCCGCAAGAGCTCCTTGGCGAAGGTATTGCGCCAACGTTCAAGACCCTAAGGCAAGGCGCCGATCTTGAGTTTTCCGAATCTCCCACTATACTGGGAGGTTCTGGACCGGCCAGATACTGGCCGAACCTTGCCCCGACCACGAACTCGAGCATCCGCCCGCACCGCAGGCTCTTTGAGGACTTGATGATTCAGACGCCTCCCAGCGAAAGTTACTTCGAGCTCACCAAGGCCCTCATCACCTTGGGCAAGAAGCGGGGCTTCGTCCTGGTGGACGAGCTCAACGCCTTCCTGCCCGGTTCCGTGTCCCCCCAGGACATGGACCTGGTGATGGGCCTCTTCGGCCGCCTCGCCATCGGCATCGGCGCCACGGAGAAGGAGGCCCTCGCGGCCAAGGAGGCCCTGGAGCCGGAGGTGGTGGTCCTGGAGGCCCCGACTCCCAAGGGCGAGAAGGAGATGGAGGGCGGGGACATCGACGGCCCCGACAGCGACAAGTTCAACGACCCGGTGCGCATGTACCTCAAGGAGATGGGCACCGTCCCCCTCCTCAAGCGCGAGGACGAGGTGGAGATCGCCAAGCGCATCGAGGTGGGCGTGCGCAGCGTCATGCGCGCCCTCTCCCGTTCCCGCCTGGCCTCCAGCGAGCTCATCAGCACCGGCAAGATGCTGAAGGAGAACCCGGGCAAGATCCGCGAAGTGGTGGGCCTTTCCGACGAGGTGGACGAGGACGAGGACGCCGAGAGCACCTCCGCCACCCAGCACGTGCACCACCAGTTCGAGAAGCTGCTGGTCTTCGACCAGGCCCTGCAGGAGCTGCTGGACCTCAAGAAGCTGGTGGACGCCGGCGAGAAGACCCTGCCCAAGCGCC
>CAYSXG010000692.1:0-1923 GCA_964434895.1 uncultured Solibacteraceae bacterium
CCCAATTTGTTCCTCAGTTGGCCCGACCCCACCTTCCCCTGGTCCCGGAGTTCGTTCACCAGGGCCGCGAGCCGCACGCTGTTGCTCAGGGCGATGTCCACCATGGCCCGGACCTCCGGCCCCAGCTCGCCACCCACGCCGGCGGAGAGCAGGGCCAGCGAGCCACGGATGGAGGTGAGGGGCGTGCGCAGCTCATGGCTGACGGTGGACACGAACTCCCGCTTCAGGCGGTCCGTGCGCTTGCGGTCCGTCACGTCCTCGAACATCCAGACCGAGCCTTCCTGGGGCCGCGCGGGGTCCACGGCCTTGCCGACGAAACGGCACCAGAAACGGGAGCCGTCGGCCCGCACGAGCTCCATCTCGTGCTCCGCCACCTTGCCGCTGGCCATGACCGGATAGGCCTTGGCCCCGAGCGATTCGTAGGCCTCGTCGCTGGGATAGATGACGCGGGATGAGGCCCCAAGGATCGCCTCCGGCGACAAGGCCAGCATCTCCGCCAGGCGGTGGTTGGCCCAGGCGAAGGCGCGGGCCCGGACCAGGGCCACGCCGACCGTGCTGTTCTCCAGGATGATGCTCTGCAGGGCCTCCACCTTCTGCCGCTCATGCACCTCCTCCTCGACGCGCGGGATGCCGATCCGGAGCTCCTGCGCGAAGCGGATGAGCAGGGCCACGAGGACGGCGAGGCCGCCCCGGAAGGCCAGCACCGCGAGGGGGACCCTGCGGCGGTTCTGCATCAGCAGCCCCGCCGTAGGCGCGGCCTTCATGCGCCAGGTGCGGCCCTGGAACACGAAGTCCTGCTCCACCGCCTCCGCCAGCGCCGATTGCTCCATAGGCCGGGTCTGGAAGAAGGTCCGGCCCGATTCGGCGAGGGTGAAGTCCGCCAGCCACTTCTTGTCGCGGAAGACCTGCATCCAGGAATCCAGGCGAAACACCGCGACGAGGAAACCTCCGGGACGCTCTTGGGGTCTGAGCGGGAAGCAGGCCACGAAGCCCCGACCGCCCTGGGCCAGGTCGATGACCGGCCCCACCTGGGGCTGGCCGCTCTCTCGCGCGAGATCGTAGGGTTGGCGGCGCAGGGCATCCGAGCTGAAGTCGCGCCCCATGACCGCTTCGTTCCCCGCTTGCGGGATCACCCAGCGGACCTTCATGGCCGCGTCCACCCATTCGATGGCCTGGTAGCCAGGCTGATGCAGGACATAGAGGTTGGCGTCGGATTCCCACTCCGCCTGGGTCGGGACGCGTTCCGCCACTTCCCAACGCCGTGCCATGCGCACCATGGCCAGGAAGCGGGTGTTGAAGTCGGCTTCGACTTCCTGGCGGAAGGCCTCGGACTGCCCACGCAGGATGCTCTCGAGCTGGACCCGCTGCTGGGTCACCAGGGACTGCCACACCACCAGGGTGCCCATGAGGACCCCCACGGCAAAGGGCACCGGTAGCCAGGAGGGCGTAGAGGATCCCGAATGCCCCTCCCAGGCGAAGGCAAAGAGGCCCGCGCCGAGGATCACCATGCCCGCGCCCGTGTGGACGGCCATGTAGGCGAAACGCCCCCAGGCGCTCAGGCTGGTGACTCCCGCCGCGTAGCCCACGAGGGAGAACACCCCCGTGACCATGAGCACCGAGGCCGAAAGGCTCAGGACCAGGGGACGCCAGGGCCTTGAACCGGCGGTGGCGAGCAGGAGCGAGGCGCCGAGGAGCATGAAGCAGAAGGCGGTGTTCGGGGCCATGCGGCCGGGGCTGATGGTGCCCATCTGGTCGTAGTCGCGGTGGAAGAGCTCGTCGATCCCGAGGGCCCTTCCAGTCAGGTACTGGGAGAAGGTGAGGACTCCCAGCAGCAGTAGGAGCGCCGCGGGGGCCGCCGCCCAGCCGCGCCTCCCCTGCGCCAGGCTGCCCAGGGCGAGGCCCGCCATCACGAAGCCCAGCGCG
>CAYSXG010000693.1:0-1921 GCA_964434895.1 uncultured Solibacteraceae bacterium
CCGCGTCGAAGGCGTGGGTGGGGTGGCCGTAGCGGTGCAGCAGCTCGTTGGAGGCATCCACCGCCGACAAGCCCTTGGCGGTGCTTCCCAGGGAGGCCAGAAAGCCGCACGTCGCCCCCGGCGTGACGCCGGCCCCCAGCCTGAGCTCCGCCGTGGCATAAAGAAGGCAGGCCTCGGATTCCAGCCGGATCTCCCGCCCCGCCCCGCCTTCGGCCGGAGCGGCGGCCTCCACCGCGGCCAGTGCGCCCCCGAGCCGGGCCGCCAGGTCCCGGGCCAAGCCCCGGTGGCTCATGACGTCTCCGCGGTTGGCGGTGACGTCCACGTCCAGCACCCAGTCCCCATCCCGGGGCTCCTGGCCGTCCACCGGGAAACCCAGCATGGGCAGGGCCTCCTTTAGGGTTTCCAGGGAGGGTGCCTGGGCGGCGAACTCGCGCTGCAGGGCGCTCAGCAGGATCAGCATCAGTCCAGCCCTCCCATGGCCGCGAGGAAGCGTTGGTCGTTCTCGAAAAAGAGCCGCAGATCCGGGGTCTGGCTCAGCATCATCGCCATGCGCTCCACTCCCATGCCGAAGGCAAAGCCGCTCCAGACGCCCGGATCAATGCCGGCGTAGGCGAGCACGTTGGGGTGGATGAGGCCCGCACCCAGGATCTCCACCCAGCCGCTGCCCTTGCAGACGCGGCAGCCCCCGCCCCGGCAGAGGGGGCAGCGCACGTCCATTTCGGCGCCGGGCTCCACGAAGGGGAAGTAGGAGGGGCGGAAGCGCACTTCGGCGAAATCCCCGAAGAGGGCCTTCATGGCGTAGGCCAGGGTGCCCTTCAGGTGATGCATCCCGATGCCCTTGCCCACCAGCATCCCTTCCACTTGATGGAACATCGGGGAATGGGTGGGATCGATCTCGTCCTTGCGGTAGACCCGACCCGGGGCCAGGAAGCGGATCCCCCCCTTGGCCTCCAGCTCCGGGGCGAGGCGCTGGAGCACCCGCACCTGCACCGGACTGGTATGGGTGCGCAGCAGGAGGTTCGGATGGGCCGCGAGGTAGAAGGTGTCGCTGGAGCCCCGCGCCGGATGATCCCCAGGGATGTTGAGGCCGTCGAAGTTGTGGGCCTCGGTCTCGACCTCGGGCCCCACTTCCACGTGGTAACCCAGGGGGCGGAAGACCTCCACTAGGCGGTCCATCAGGCGGTTCAGGGGATGCAGCGTCCCCTTGGGCGGCATGGGGGCCGGCAGGGCCGGATCCCAGGCATTCCGCGCCTTTTCCTGGGCCTTCCGGGCCTCCTCCAATTCCGCGGCCTTGCCCTTGATCCCTTCTTCCCAGGTCTGCTTCAGGGCGTTGATGGCCGCGCCCAGCTCCCGCTTCTGCTCCTTCGGCGCGGACTTGAGCAGATCCATCAGGCGCGCGGCGTGGCTGCCCTCACGCCCGACGTAGGCGCCCTTGAGGCGGTTCAGGGAATCCAGGTCCCCGCAGGTCTTCAGGGCCTCGGGGAAGCGCGCGTTGGCCTCCGAGATTTCGGCGGGAAGTAGGCTCATATCCAAGGCGTCCATGGTCGTCCAATCCAGGGGGGCCGCTCGCGCGGGACGACTTTAAACAAGGAGGGGCCGCTCGCGCGGCCCCGGGGGTGATCGTTCGGGCGTTTCGATCAGCCCTTGGCCGTGGCCACGAGCTTGCTAAACGCTTCAGGGTTGCGGACGGCGAGGTCCGCGAGGATCTTGCGGTCCAGGGTCACGTTGGCCTTCTTCAGGCCGCCCATGAACTTGGAGTAGCTGATGTCGTTCTGCTGGCAGGCAGCGCTGATGCGCACGATCCACAGCTTGCGGAAATCGCGCTTGCGGGCCTTGCGGTCGCGGTAGGCGTAGCCCAGGGCCTTTTCGACGGCTTCCTTGGCGGAGCGGTAGAGGCGGGACTTGGCGCCGTAGAAGCCCT
>CAYSXG010000694.1:0-1921 GCA_964434895.1 uncultured Solibacteraceae bacterium
GTGACGCACCAGTGAGAGGAGCTGGTAAGTGGGGAGCGGTCCGAGGCTGAGGTGGGTTTCCAACACGGGCCGATGGACGCTGGTCCATTCGCGGCTCACCAGGAGGAAGCCGTAGAAGAGCCCCACCAGGGCGGCGAGGACGAGCAGCTCCACCCAACGCTTCTTCTTGGGCGAGAAGAGGGCGTTGGCCTGGCCCCACATGTTGTCGAGGAGACGGGTGATCATGGCCGGTCCGTATTAGGCGCGAAGCGCCATCAGCATGCCCCCTTCGCGTGAAAAGGGGGTGAAGGCTTCCGGGAGGCCGTCCGGGCTAGCGGACGGCGGAGGTCGAGGGAGGTTCAGCGACGTCATTCCGTTTACTGCTCATCGCAACCTCCTTCCTTCGTGCCTCGTGGCCAGACCCAGTGTGGCCCCGGCCTGGAAGGGGGGTCAACCTTTAATGGGGTCCTTGGTCCTTGGTCCTTGATCCTTGGTCCCTGGTCCTTCGCCAGAAGGGTCCAATGCCGTCAGCCAAGGACCAAGGACGAGGGACCAAGGACTCGCTCAGGGCCGCGCCACGGCCTCCATGAGCTGCTTGATCACCTGGTCGGTGCTGACGCCGTCGGCCTCGGCCTCGTAGGTCAGAAGCAGGCGGTGGCGGAGGACGTCGGGGGCCAGCTCGGCCACGTCCTGGGGCAGCACGTGGTCGCGGCCCTGGAGGAAGGCGTGGGCCTTGGCGGCGGACTGGAGGGAAAGGCTGGCTCGGGGGCTGGCGCCGCAGCGCAGCAGCTCGCGGCCCTTCCAGGCCTTGCCATGGCCGGAGCGGGTGCTCTGCACCAGCTTCACGATGTAGGCGCGGATGTCCTGGTCCAGGTGCACCCGCGAAGCCTTCTCGGCGGCCAGCAGGAGGCTGTCGGCCTCGAGCACGGCCCGCACCTTCTCCTCGGAGCCGTCGGCCCGGCGCAGCACCTCGATCTCCTCCTCGTGGCGGGGATAGTCCACCCGCAGCTTGAAGATGAAGCGGTCCATCTGCGCTTCGGGCAGCGGGTAGGTGCCCTCCTGCTCCAGCGGGTTCTGGGTGGCCAGGACGAGGAAGGGGTCCGGGAGCTTGAAGCTCTCGTCGCCCAGGGTCACCTGGCCGCCCCCCATGGCCTGCAGCAGGGCCCTCTGCCCCTTGCTTGCCCCCCGGTTGATCTCATCGCCCAGCACCGGATTCCCCAAGCTGGGCCCCATCTTGGGGGTGAAGGTGAGGGCCTTGGGGTCGAAGATGAGCGTGCCCACCACGTCGCTGGGCAGCAGGTCCGGCGTGAACTGGATGCGGCGGAAGGCGAGGTGGCTGGCCGAGGCCAGGGTCTTGATGGTCCGGGTCTTGGCCAGGCCCGGCAGGCCTTCGAGCAGCACGTGGCCGCGGCAGAGCAGGGCCACCACCAGCCGGTTCAGCAGCAGGGGCTGGCCGACGATGACCTTCCGGCATTCCGCCAGAAGGGGCTCCATGGGCGAGGAGGCTGGGGCAGTGGCAGCAGGTGTCATGGGGGTGTCCTGGGACCATTCTGCCGGAGTCTCATCAGAGGACCGCATGGATGATTAAGTTTCATGAAGAGTGCTTGGATTCCGTCGATCCTTCGGGCACAATCGACCTTTTGGTCCAAATCCTTCCTTGGGGATATCCATGAGCCACGACAACCACCAGATCCTGACCCAGGCCGGGCTCCTGCCCGCCGGCGCCTGCGCCGACACGCGCGCCCGCGTGGCCTCCCTTTCCAAGGAAGAGGTCCAGCACCTCCTCAGCACCCGCGCCCGTCTCGAGCAGGCCCACGGCCAGCGCGACCACGGTTTCCTGATCGTCTGATTCCGGAACCCACCCCGAAAAGCCCCGGTCCGCCGGGGCTTTTTTTTTAATAGCCTTAGACTTTTCCAATGCCCGCACCCATCTCCCTCATAC
>CAYSXG010000695.1:0-1899 GCA_964434895.1 uncultured Solibacteraceae bacterium
CAGGGCCGGGGAGCCCAGCACGCCGCGGCCCCCGAGGCTGTTGGCCAGGGCGCGGGTGTGGATGTTGGGGATGACCACGTCCCCGATGGCCTCCTGCATGACCACCCGGCCCGAGAGCCGGGAGGGGGCCGAAGCGCTGATGGGGAAGGTGAGGTAGCCGGGGTCGGCCGGGTCCACGACGCTCTGGGTGAGCACCATGAATTGGTTGTAGGTGGCGCTTCCGGTGGCGATGCCCGCGGCTTGGAGGCCGGCGTTGATGGTGGGTGAGAAGGTGGGGCTGTCCCGCAGGATGTAGGTCAGGCGTTCGCCGGGCACGCTCAGGAGGGCCTTGATGTTGCTGCCCCCGGTCTGGGCGGAGTTCCCGGCCAGGAAGTGGGTGCCCACGATGGAGCCCAGGGAGATGCCCACGTAGCGGGTGGCCCCGGCGGGACTGGTGGGGAAGCCGGCGGCGGCGGCCCGTGCCTGGAATCCCGTGGGGTCGATGGCGGGCTGCTTGAGGACGCGCTCCAGGCGCCAGAGGTTGAAGGCGGCGTTCTGGAGGTTGGTGCGGGTGTTCAGGGCCGAGGGCAGGCTGATGAAGTTGGGGGTCCATTCCGCCGCGGGGCGGCCGTTGCCGAGCTCCCCGTGCAGGGAGATGTCGATGGCGATCACCGCGTAGCCCGCGGCGCAGGCGGCGTTGGCCATGGCCACCACGTTCTCCTTCCGGCCCCCGAGGCCGTGCTGGAAGATGAGGATCGGCCAGCCCCCGGCCGGGGCGGTACCCCCGGGGGCGATGAAGACGAAGGGGACGGTACGGGTGGTATGGTAGAAGCCCCGCAGGAGGCCCGAGGAATTGCGGGAGGCCTGGAGGACCCCGGTGCCGGGCACCGCGCCGGCCCCGGACCCGGGGTTGTAGACGTTGGCGGTGCCGGTGAGGTCCCCGGTGGTGGGCTTGCCGGAGGTGGCCGCCACCACGGCGGGGTCCATGTTCAGGTCCCCGCTTTGGAAATTGCCCAGGATCACGCCGCCCAGGGCCCCGTGGGGCACCTTACTGGGGTCGAGGCCCAGGGCCGCGAGGTAGCCTTCCACGCCGGGGGTGCCGGGCAGGACGGTGGTGAAGGCGGCGGAATTGCTCCAGGCCCGGCTTTCGGCGGTGCTGAAGTTGAGGCCGAGGGGAGCCACGTTGACGTTGTTGGCCCAGACCCAGAGGGCGGTCTCCACGGGGGCGCGGCCGTTGGGGGTGGAGGGGTCGGGCACGATGGCGCCGGCGGCGGTGGTGATGAAGCGGCCCAGGAGCTTGATCTCACCCCGGGCCTTGATGCCCGTGGCCCCGGCGCCGGAGGCGGCCTTGCCAGAGGCGTCCGCGGCCCCGTTGGCGATGAGGTCGTCCACCAGCTTGCCGTAGCCCGAGATGAGGATGGCGCCGCTGGAGGTGACGTTGCCCCGAATCTTCTCCAGGCCCGTGGCCTGGTCGTCCGTGAGCACCGTCAGGCTCTTGTAGGTTCCGGGCAGGGAGCCCGCCTGGTTGAAGTCCACCAGGGGCGTGGACTGGCTGGCGAAGCCCAGGGCCAGGTTATTGGAGAGGGGCAGGGTGGTGGTGGCGTCCTTGAGCTTGTCGGTGACCACGTAGGCGTAGCGGCTGCCCGGCGTGAGGGAGACCTTGGGGAAGAGCAGCACCGCCGTCCCGTTCTCCAGGAGGGTGGGGTTGCCCTGGGCGTCCTTGTCCAGGTCGAAGAGGCCGGTGATGTCGAGGAAGCCCAGCGTGCCGTTTTCGGTCAGGCCGTTGGCGTCCGGCAGGACCTGGAAGATCCTCACGCCCCCGGCCAGCACCGAGGCCTTGTCCACCGGGGCGGCGAAGCGCATGTAGATGGGGGCGGTGATGCCGGTGACGGCGTTGGTGCCCCCGACCTCTCGCTGATT
>CAYSXG010000696.1:0-1891 GCA_964434895.1 uncultured Solibacteraceae bacterium
GCGTTGGTGACCGTCAGGGTGTAGGTGGTGGAAACGCTCAGGGCCCCCGTGGAGACCACCACGCCGGAGGTGACGGTCCCGACGCCATGATCGATGGAGGCGGTGCCCCCGGAGAAGGTGGCCGTGAGCTGGCTGGAGCCGCCGGGGGCGATGGTGGCGGGGTCGGCGGCGAAAGCGGCGATGGCGGGCCGGGGGGGAGGCGGAGCGGCTTGGGGGGTCTGGGTCCCAGCGCCCCCGCCGCCGCAGGCGGAGAGAAGGGCTAGCAACATCAGGAGGCCGGCCAGCCCCCATCGCCGGATGAGGGATCGGAAGGAGCTCCGGCCCACCCCCCCCGGCCAGGCCCGCCACCCCTGGAAGGGCCTTCCGACGGGGGCATGGGGGACGGGCGTGGATCGTGGGGTTCTCATGGACCACCTGACCGGGCCCCAAGGGGCTCGGGCATCCAGGATGGGCCGGGGTCAGGTAGGGGCTAGTCCCTCGAAAAACCCGCACCGTTCCTGGATTGGGGTCGGAGGGCGGGGGAAAGGGGTCAGGGAGGTGATCAAAAAATAGGCGTGCTTTTTCCCATTAGACGTGAAGGATCTCAGGGGCGGTTTCGGCCACCAGCTTTTCCAGTCTTTCCATGGCCTTCACCAGGGTGTCCAGGGGAGGGCCGAAGCTGAAGCGGACGTGGTGGCGGAATCGGGAGGCCCGTCCGTGGCGCCGCTTCCCGGGGTTGATATCGAAGAATTCCCCGGGCACCACGATGACCTTGTGCTTGAGGGCCTCGCGGAAAAGCCCCATGCCGTCCGATAGGCGCCCCGGCAGGCCGGATACGTTGCCCCAGGCGTAGAAAGTGCCTTCGGGGGCCCGATCGAAGCGCACGCCGAGGCGCTCCAGGCGGCTCACCACCAGGTCCCGTTTGGCGCGGAAGCTGTCGTGGGTGGCGAGGGTCTCCTCCCTCATGTGGGCGTCCTCCAGGAGATGGATGGCCGCGCGCTGGAGGGGGCGGGAACCGCCGCCGTCCAGGAAGGATCCGGCGCTGCCCACGGCCTCGATGACGTGCTTGGGGCCCACCGTCCAGGTGATGCGCCAGCCCGGGTAGCGCCAATTCTTGGTGAGGCCGTCGAAGAGCACCACCTCCTCGCGCTCGATGTCCTCGATGTAGCGGGCGGCGCTTTCCACCGGCAGCTGCCCAGGTCGACCCCCCCAAATGTAGTGGGAATAGAACTCGTCGATGAGCAGGGAGCACTCGCAGTCCCGTCCCAGCTCGATCCAGCGCCGCAGCTCCTCGCCCTGGATGAGCTTGCCGGTGGGATTGTTGGGGTTGGAGAAGAGGAGGGCCCCCAGGCCCCGGCCCTGGATCTCCCGCCTCAGTTCCTCCAGGGGGAGGGCGTAGCCGCGCTCGGCCTCCAAGAGGATGGGGATGGCGGTGAAGGCCTTGAAGACGTCCAGCAGCTCCTCGTAGGCGGTGTAGTCCGGAAGGAAGTGGCCCAGGTTGATGTGGCCCAGGGCCGCGGCGGCCCGGGCCAGGCCCACGCGCCCGCCGCCGGATACGCAGACGTTCTCGGCGGAGTACTGCCCCTTCATGCCCCGGCGGTAGGTGCGGTTGTAGTAGCTCGCGATGGCCTCCCGCAGCTCCATGATGCCGTTCACGGGGTCATATTCCTGGTCGTCCACGTCGATGGCCACCGCGTGTTCCCGGGGGGGGGCCCCCGGCAGGTCGCCGGTGTCCGGCTGGCCCTGGCCCAGGTTGCACCAATCGGGATTGGCGGGATCGAAGCCCAGCTTGCGGGCCTCGCCGGTGACGAAGATGACGCCGGTGCGGGGAACGGGGCGGAAGGCGGAGGAGCGGGAATCGTGGTGCATCCTCCATGCTACCGTGAAGGCCCCTTCTTTCCGGTTGCACGTG
>CAYSXG010000697.1:0-1885 GCA_964434895.1 uncultured Solibacteraceae bacterium
CCCCGTAGGCCGCGGCGGCCTCGAAGGCCGCGCCGTTGGCGCCGGCGTCCACCCAGGCGTCCACCACGGCCCCGGGGGCGCGGGCGGCCAGCTGGGCGGCGGCTTCGGGCCGGATCCCGACGCCCGCCCGCCGCGCGAAGTGCTGCACGTCGTCACTGCTCCAGCTGCTTTTCAAGGCGTCGAAGGTGGCCATGGTGTCGCCTTAGGGAATCGGACCACGATGGCCCCGGCGGGGGGCGGGCTCAAGGAAGGCCCCCGGAGGGGGCTTTGGGGCCCTCCGAGCCGTCGATCCCCCTGGCCGGGCCGGGGCTACACTGGAGGCCGGAGCCCCCCATGTCCCAGCTCGCCATCGCCTCCAAGCCCTTCGCCAACCGCCTGATCCTGGGTACGGGCAAGTACAAGGACTTCGCCACCATGCAGGCCTGCTACCGCGCGGCCCGGGTGGACATGGTGACCCTGGCGGTGCGCCGCTTCGATCTCAGCGCCCCCGGCGAGGACAACATCCTGAACTGGATCCCCAAGGACGTGGCCCTCCTGCCCAATACCGCCGGCTGCTACACCCGCGAAGAGGCCCTGCGGGTCTCCCGCCTCGCCCGGGAGGCCCTGGACACGCCCTGGATCAAGCTGGAGGTCATCGCCGATCCCCAAAGCCTCTACCCCGACAACGAGGAAACCCTGGAGGCGGCGAAGATCCTGGTGAAGGAGGGCTTCACCGTCCTGCCCTACGTGAACGCCGATCCCATCCTGGCCAAGAAGCTGGCGGACGCGGGCTGCGCGGCGGTGATGCCCCTGGGCAGCGCCATCGGGTCGGGCCTCGGGGTGCAGAACCCCTACGTCCTGATGCTCATCCGCGAAGTGCTTCAGCCCTACGGCCTGCCCATGATCGTGGATGCGGGCGTGGGCACCGCCTCGGACGCCACCCTCGCCATGGAGCTGGGGGCCGACGCGGTGCTGCTCAACACCGCCGTCGCGGAGGCCGGGGATCCCGTGAAGATGGCCGAGGCCATGGACCACGCCGTGAGGGCCGGGCGCTTGGCCTTCGAAAGCGGGCGCATGCCCCGGCGCCTCACCGCCAGCGCCTCGAGCCCCCTGGCGGGGGTGGTGGGGAAGTAGGGCGGAGTCTTGCGGGGTTCGCGTGGGTTTCTGATTCGATGATTCGAGAGGCATCATGGCCGACCTTCCCCTCCTTCCCCTCCTTTCCCCCCTCGAAGCCCGGGTCCTGGGCTGCCTCCTGGAAAAGCAGCTCTCCACTCCCGACGCCTACCCGCTCTCCTTGAACGCCCTGGTGAACGCCTGCAACCAGTCCAGCAACCGGGAGCCGGTGATGGCGGTGGGAGAGGCGGACGCGCAGGCCGCGGCGGAGGCCTTGGTGGACGTCGGGCTGGGAGAGACCTGGTCGGGCCGAGCCCTGAAGTACGCCCACCTGGCCAAGCAGCGCTGGCACCTCTCCGAGCAGGAGGCGGCCATCCTGGCGGAGCTGCTGCTGCGGGGGCCCCAGACCCCCGGGGAGCTGCGCACCAACACCAAGCGCATGTACGCCTTCCCGGACCTGGCGGAGGTGGAGGCGGGCCTGGCCAGCCTCATGGAAGCGGAGCCACCCCTGGCCCTTCGCCTGCCCAAGGCCCCGGGGGCCCGGGAGGCCCGGGTGGCCCAGCTCCTGGGGGGCCCCGTGGAGTCCTCGGTCCCCGTGGCTGCGGCGGGGTCCCCGAGCCGGCGGTCGGAATTGGAGGCGGAGGTGGCGGCCCTGCGCCAGGAGGTCGCGGAGCTCCGGGCGGAATTCCAGGCCTTCCGGGGACAGTTCGAATGAGCGCTGCGCCGGATACCCACGCCCTCCTGCTCCGTTTCTACGAGGCCTTGCAGCGCCGGGACGCCGCGGCGGTGGGGG
>CAYSXG010000698.1:0-1884 GCA_964434895.1 uncultured Solibacteraceae bacterium
CGGCGACGGATCCCCTCAGCCTGGCGGTGGGCAGCACGAGCTTCACCCGGGCCGTGGACCAGGGGGAGATCCAGGCCTCCATCGCCCTGCAGGCGGTGCGTTCCCTTTGGGCCACGGCCGTGCCGCCCCCCGGGGCGACGGCGGGCTTCTCGCTGGAAGGGTGGACCTTGAGGGATCGGAGCATGGGCCGCATGGTCCAGCTCGACGCCAAGGGCCAGGGCATGCTGAGGGACCTCCCGGTGGGACCCCACACCCTCGTCCTGACGGATCTTCGCGGCCGTTGGCGCGGCGAATTCAGCGCCACCCTGAGCGTCGACGGCGGGGCGGTGCAGTCGCCGACGGCCCCCTTCCAGGCCGTCGCCTACGGGAACGTCGAGGTGACCGTGCTGAGCGCTCACGGCCAGCCGGTGCTCAACGTTCCCGTCTACACCGGCAGCGCCGCGGCCATCGCCACCGACGCCAGCGGCATGGCGCGCTTCCTGGGCCTGCGGGCGGGCAGCCTCTCCTTCTGGGCGGCCGGGGCCACGACCTCGGTGCTGCTGCTGAACGAGGGGGACATTGCGCACGGCCAGCTCCAGCTGCCGCCGACGGCCTCGGTGCACGGCACCGTGTTGGATCCCCTGGGCCAGCCGGTGCCCTTCGTTCTCGTGAGCGTGGGGCCCCTCCAAACCGCCACCGACGCCAGCGGCCAGTTCCGTGCGACGGGTCTGGGCCTCGGGACCTACACCGTCTCGGCCCTTTCGGCCTCGGGCCGCCGGGCCGCCGTCAAGATCACGCTGGACCAGGCGGATCAGGACCTCGAGGTCCGCCTCGCCTTCCCCCCCCAGGGCAGCCTCACGGGCACCCTCAAGGACCCCCTGAGGGCGACGCCTCCCCCCGTCCACGTGCTCGTCTATCTGGGATCGGGCGGCAACCCCGTGGCCGATACCTACACGAACGATCTTGGGGCCTTCAGCTTCGCCTCCCTGCCGGCGGGCCCGGACCTGCAGGTGGTGGGCATCCTCGACGACGGCCGCACCCAGGTGTTCAGCCGGACCTTTGCCCTGGCGGCCCAGGAAGGGGCCACGCAGAACCTGGACCTGACGATGCCGGCCCTGGTGAACGTGAAGGGCTGGACCCTCGACGCCGCGGGCAACAAGATCCCCATGACGGTGCTCCTGCTGGACGACCAGGGGCGCACCCTCGACAAGGCGGTGACCACCGGCGATCTCTTCGATCCCGACCACCCCACCTTCTTCTTCCGCTACCTGGTGGCGGGCCGGGCCTACCGGCTGCTGGGCCTGAAGGAAATGACCAACACGGCCATCGCCTACCTGGACTACATGCCGGCGGGGGATCGGGACTTGGTGGAGCTCACCCTCCAGGCCCAGGCCCGCCGCCAGGTGAGCCTGCGCCTGCGCTACCCCGACGGGTCCCCGGCCCCGGGCCCCGGCCACTACGCGCTCAGTTCCCAGAGCCTCCTCGGAGGCAGCTGGCAGGGGGACCTGGGGGCCGACGGCTCGGCCCTGGTGCAGGACCTTCCGGAAGGCCCCGCCACGGTGTCCGTGACGGGCCTCCTCAACCAGCCCCCCCTCAGCGCCGCTTTCACGATCCCGGCACAGGTCGGTCGCTTCGCGTGCGCGGTGCCGGACGTGGCCCTCGCCACGCGTCCGGCTCGGGCCCGGGTCCGCACCCTGAGGACGGCCCTCTAGGTGACGAGGAAGGGAATCGACCGCGCTGCCATGACTGAACCCCTGAAGGCTTACGAGCCCCGCCTCTACGACGCGCTTGTCACAGAGCGGCGGCTTCACTATCTCAGCCTCGCGGGAGACGTCCGTCGCTGTGCCCATGAGTACATGGCGCGCCTGGGGATCGAACATTGGACATTTCGAGGGGTGGTGAACG
>CAYSXG010000699.1:0-1884 GCA_964434895.1 uncultured Solibacteraceae bacterium
CCACCGCCGGAGATCTGCTCCGGGCGGCCCTGGAGGTGCCTTCGGACTTGGAGGGCCGAGGCCGTGTCCTCTCCTCGGCCTCCGCGCGCCTCATGCTCACGCCGCGTTTCGCCGCCGCCCCGGAGGGGGATGCCAGCATCGGCCTGGGTTTCTTCCTCAGCCGCCACGGCAACGAGATCTACTTCGGCCACGACGGCGCCGACGAGGGCTTCCAGTGCCTCCTCATCGCCAACGCCCGGACGGGCCAAGGGGCCGCCGTGATGACCAACTCGGACAACGGCGTGGCCCTTGCCCAGGAGATCATCCAGAGCATCGCCGCCGAGTACCGCTGGACGGGCTTCGAGGCGCCCCTGCCTACGGTGGCCCTGGACCCGGGCCGGGCCGCCCGCATCGCCGGACGATACCGGCTCCACGGGGACGCGGTCCTGGAGCTGCGGGAGAAGGCCGGGCAGCTCAGCCTGGACGACCACGGAGAGCAGAGGCTCCACGCCATCTCCCAGGACACCTTCGTCCGCACGGATGCCGAGCTGCGCTACCGCAGCGAAGCGGGACGGATCATCGAGATCGACCACGGCCGGGAGACCCCGGCGCTCCGGATGGCCGACGGGGAGCGGGTGCCCTCCGAGCTGCTGCGGGAGGGCAGGATCGAGGAGGCGCTGGCGGGTTACCGGGCCCTGCGCGCCGCCCACCCGGGCGACCCGGGCGTGGAGGAGGCCCGCCTGAACCAGCTGGGCTATGGCTTCCTCGGCCGGGGTCAGATGCCGCAGGCCCTGGCCGTATTCGGCGTGAACACGGAGTTCTACCCGGATTCCTGCAACCCCTGGGACAGCCTGGGGGAGGCCCAGATGGCCGCCGGGGAGCGGGACAAGGCCCGGATCAGCTACCGCCGCGCCCTCGAGGCCCTGCCCCGGGACCACAGCACCAATCCCGCCCTCAAGGACACCGTGCGGGCGGATGCCACCGCCATGCTGCAGAAACTGGGGCCAGAGCCCTGAGCCGGTCTGCGCTGCCCCCAAAAGGGCCGTTTCCTCCTGGATTTGGCCACTGATAGACTGGTCCCTTGCCCCCGAGGGGGCCCGGTGGGTTCCTGCACAGCGGCCTTGAGGCCCGCCCACCCAGAGGAGATGACGACGATGAGCGTTTCCACCCTGTCCGTGCCCAGCTGGGTCACCCATAAGAAGCTCATTGCCTGGGTGGAGGAAGTCGCCGAACTCTGCGAACCCAAGGACATCTACTGGTGCGATGGCTCCCAGCAGGAGTACGACCGCCTCTGCGCGCAGATGGTGGAGGCCGGCACCCTGCGGAAACTGAACCCCGCCAAGCGCCCCAACTCCTACCTCGCCCTCAGCGATCCCGGCGACGTGGCCCGGGTGGAGGACCGCACCTTCGTCTGCTCCCGCCTCAAGGACGACGCCGGCCCCAACAACCACTGGATGGACCCAGAGAAGATGAAGGCCAAGCTGCGCGGCCTCTTCAAGGGCTGCATGAAGGGCCGCACCCTCTACGTCATCCCCTTCAGCATGGGCCCCCTGGGCTCGGACATCGCCCACATCGGCGTGGAGCTCTCCGACTCCCCCTACGTGGCCGTGAACATGAAGATCATGACCCGCATGGGCAAGGCCGTGTACGAGGTGCTGGGCGATGGCGACTTCGTGCCCTGCCTGCACAGCATCGGCGCCCCCCTGGCCGACGGCCAGAAGGACGTGTCTTGGCCCTGCAACCCCGACAACAAGTACATCTGCCACTTCCCCGAGACCCGGGAGATATGGTCCTTCGGTTCCGGCTACGGCGGCAACGCCCTGCTGGGCAAGAAGTGCTTCGCCCTGCGCATCGCCTCGGTGATGGCCCGCGACGAGGGCTGGTTCGCCGAGCACATGCTGATCC
>CAYSXG010000700.1:0-1873 GCA_964434895.1 uncultured Solibacteraceae bacterium
TGGGCCGCGCCGTGAAGCACTACCAGTCCGACGCCATCGTGTACTGCAGCCAGGGCGAGAGCAGCCTCTCCGAAGGCTACTGCTACGAGGCCATCGTGGGCGCGGACCGGGAGAAGGTGCCCGTGGTCTTCGTGGTCCAGGACAACGGCTACGGCATCTCCGTGCCCAAGCGGGACCAGGCCGCCAACGAGCACCTGTGCGACAACTTCTCGGGCCTGCCCAACCTCAAGATCATCAAGTGCGACGGCCTGGACGTGCTGGACTCCGTGCGGGCCATGCAGGAGGCCGTGGGGCACGCGCGGAGCGGGGCGGGGCCCGCCATGGTCTACGCCACCTGCGTGCGCATCGGCAACCATTCCAATTCCGACAAGCACGAGTGGTACCGCGACGAGGCCGAACTGGCCGCCGCCCGGGCCGCGGACCCTCTGCCCCGCTTCCGGGCCTTCTGCCTCTCCCACGGGGTGAGCGAGTCCAACCTGCAGGGCATCGAGGCGGCCAACCTGCTCGTCTACAACGAGGCCTCCGACCGGGCCCTCCAGGCCCCGAACCCTGATCCCGCTTCCATCTACGACTTCGTCCTCCCGGAGGGATGGAGGAGCGAGGCCTTCCCGGAGGGTGTCCACGACGAGATCGGCGAGCCCGTCAGCCTCATCCACGCCCTCAACCAGACCCTGAAGGAGGAGTTCCGCCACAATCCCGACACCTTCATTTTCGGCCAGGACATGGCCAACAAGGAAAAGGGCGGCATCTTCAACGTCAGCAAGGGCATGCAGCAGGAGTTCGGGCCGGCGCGGGTCTTCAACGCGCCCATCGCCGAGGACTTCATCGTGGGCACCGCCAACGGCATGAGCCGCTTCGACGAAAAGCTGCGCATCGTGGTGGAGGGCGCGGAGTTCGCCGACTACATCTGGCCCGCCGCCGAGCAGATCGTCGAGACCAGCCACGACTACTGGCGCAGCAACGGCAAGTTCTGCCCCAACCTCACCATCCGCCTGGCCTCCGGGGGCTACATCGGGGGCGGGCTCTACCACTCCCAGAACGTGGAGGGCTGGCTCACGACGCTGCCGGGCATCCGGGTGGTGGTGCCGGCCTTCGCGGACGACGCCGCGGGCCTGCTGCGCACGGCCATGCGCTCCCGGGGCACGACCCTGTATCTGGAGCCTAAGTTCCTCTACAACTCCAAGCTGGCCCAGGCGGTGGTCCCCGCGGGCTTCGCGGTGCCCTTCGGCAAGGCGCGGGTCCGCCGGGAGGGGAGGGACCTCAGCATCCTGGCCTACGGCACGCCGGTCCACTTCGCCCTCGAGGCGGCCGCCAAGCTGGCCGCCGAAGGCAGGTCCGTGGAAGTGGTGGATCTGCGCTCCCTCAGCCCCCTGGACGAGGAGGCCATCCTGGCCAGCGTGAAGAAGACCCACCGCTGCCTGGTCGTCCACGAGGACAAGGTCTTCGGGGGCTTCGGCGGGGAGCTGGCGGCCCTGGTGGCCTCCCAGGCCTTCCCGTGGCTGGACGCCCCCGTGGAGCGGGTGGGCAGCGAGTTCACGCCCGTGGGCTTCAACCGCATCCTGGAGCGGGCGGTACTGCCCAACGTGGACAAGGTCCTCGCGGCGGCCCGGAAGGTGCTGGCCTTCTGATGGCGAATCCCGGCGGCCCTCGTCTTCTGGTGCTGGACGACGATCCCCTGGTGGCGGGGCTGGTCTCCCACGTGGCCGGATCCCTGGGCTTCCACGTTGAGGGCGTCGGGGACCCCCAACACCTCATCCGGGCCCCACGCGGGGGCGGACCGCCAGTCCGAACCGGGATCAGACGCCGGGCGCGGGCCAAAGTTGCATCGAGGCCACGCGCAGGCGGGGCCGGTGTGGCGCGTATTATACGGTTT
>CAYSXG010000701.1:0-1867 GCA_964434895.1 uncultured Solibacteraceae bacterium
CGCGCCAGCGGTCCGGGGCGATTAGGCGCCCGGGGCTCTCGCCGGGTAAGCTGAGACCGGACATGTCCCCGAAGCCGAACTTGCGCAGGTACTGGAAGTGCACCGTCGGATCGAGGCGGATGCCGATCTTCGCCGCCCCCACGTTGGAGCTCTGCCAGAGCACCTCCTCGAAGGAGAGGACGCCGTGGTGGTGGGTGTCCGTGATGGGCGGCACCTTGGCCGAGTACTTCCAGTGGCCCCCCATGCAGTCGATCTTCTCCCCCAGGTGGACCTTGCGCTCCTCCAGGGCCATGGCGGCGGTGAAGATCTTCATGGTGGAGCCGGGCTCGTAGCTGTCCTCCAGGGGGTGGACCTTGCGGGCGGCCTTCTGGCGCTCCAGCTCGCGGCGGTACTCCTCCTTCTCGGCGGGGCTCCACTCGCTTTCGCTGCGGTTCATGAACTTCTTCGGCAGGATGTGGTTGGGGTCGAAGGTCGGCGAGCCGGCCATGGCCAGGATCTCCCCGGTGTTGGGGTCCACCACGAGGGCGTAGGCGGTGGTGGGCCGGCTGAGCCGCACGGCCTCCTCCAGGGCGTCCTCCGTGATGTGCTGGATGGTGGCGTCCAGGCTCAGCTGGAGGCTGGACCCGTTCACGGGGATCTGCGTGTAGTTCTCCTTGAGGATCAGCAGGCGCCCCTTGGCGTCCCGGGGGGCGATGAGCTCCCCCGCCTGCCCGGCCAGCTGGTCCTGGCAGGTCCTTTCGATGCCGAGCTGGCCGAGGCCGTCGATGTTGGTGAAGCCCAGCACCGCCGCGGCCAGGTCCCCCCGGGGGTAGTAGCGGCGGCTCTCCGGCAGGAAGCCCAGGCTCTCGATGCGGAGGGCCCGGATGGCGTTGGCCTTGGTGGCGGGAAGCTGGCGCTCCAGCCACACGAAGGGCTTCTTCCGCAGCAGGCGCTCCAGCACCGCCCCCTTGGACATCTCCAGGATGGGGGCCACCTTGGCCGCCACCTCCGCCGCCGCCTTCCGGTCCGGCTCCCCCCAGGAGCGCTCGTCGCCGCGGCCGGCCTTGGCGTTGGGATAGAAGTCCTGGGGGGTGCAGAAAAGGCTCTCCACCTCCAAGGAGATGGCCAGGGACTCCCCCAGGCGGTCCCGCAGCTCCCCCCGGATCGGATGGATGGGCAGGCGGGTGGTGTGCTGGTGCTCGGCGCGGGTGCGGTAGCGCTTGTGCTCCACCACCTGCAGCTGCACCAAGCGAAGGCAGATCAGGATGCCCCAGAGCAGCATCCCCCCCAGGATCCAGGGCAGGCGGGACACCGCCAGCTCCGGGACCTCCGGCTTGCCCAGCAGACGCCGGGGCTGCCGTGCCGCCAGGGAGGTTCCGAAGAGGTTCATGGGTGGGGGCCGGGGCCGTCCAAATCAAGGGCCCAGCCGGAGGCCGGGCCGGTTCTTCCTCATTCTACGCCGGGGCTGGGGATCAGAAGCGCGCGGAGGGCACGGGGCCCAGCTTGGCCAACTTCTGGTCCTCGGAGGTGAAGGAGCGGGGGATCAGGTGGCCCTGCTTGCGGGGCAGCAGGCCCGTGCGGGCGGCGTAGGCCTGGATCTCCTCGTCCCGCTGGAAGCGGCTGCGCTCCAGCAGCAGCTTGCGCTGGGTCTCCTCCGCCGTGCGGATCTGCTCCTTCACCGCGTTCATCTGGTAGCTGAGGCGGGTGCCCTGCACCTTGAGGAAGATCACCGAGGCCCGGGGCATGGCCAGGGCCGCGGCCAGCAGGAGGATGCGGGGGATACCCTGGGGATCCCCGGGGCGGAGGCGGATTTGCGGGACAGCAAGACCGTGTTCCTGGTCGGCGTCGCGCTGCTCGCGGGCACCTATGCGCAGATGGGCCTCTACGA
>CAYSXG010000702.1:0-1867 GCA_964434895.1 uncultured Solibacteraceae bacterium
CTCGGCCCGCCCAGGCCAAGGCCGCCTGGGCGAAGAGGCCGAGCAGGGCCCGGCGGCCCCCCTCGAAGCGGGTTCCCTCCGGAGCTGCGGGCGCGAGGAGCATGGCGGCCTCCCGATGGGCGGATGAAGGAGCGTAGCGCAGAGAAGGGCGCCGGTGTGGGACACTCGCCGGGGAGGATGCCCGTGACGAGGAAAGGCGGCGGGGCGGACCGAAGGCCGGAAGCCCCGGCGCCCAAGGCGGGCCTCCATGCCCGAAACCGGCACCGGGAGGGCTACGATTTCCCCTCGCTTCTGCGGGCCTGTCCGGAGCTCTCGGCCTTCGTGGCCCCCAATCCCCGGGGCCTTCCCTCCATCGATTTCGGCGACCCGCGGGCGGTGCGGATCCTCAATCGCGCCCTCCTGCTCCAGGCCTACGGCATCCGGGATTGGGATCTTCCTGCGGGTTACCTCTGTCCGCCCATTCCGGGCCGGGCGGACTACCTGCACCACCTGGCGGACCTGCTGGCGGAGGGCCGGGCCGGGATCCCCCGGGGGGCGGCCGTCCGCGTGCTCGATGTGGGCACCGGCGCCGCCTGCATCTATCCCCTCCTGGGCCACCGGGAGTACGGGTGGAGCTTCCTGGCTTCGGACATCGACGCCGGGGCCCTGGCCTCCTCCGCCCGCATCCTGAAGGCCAACCCCGGCCTGGCGGAGGCCGTGGAGCTGCGGCGCCAGGCCCGCCCGGAGCGCATCTTCGAGGGGCTGGTGGGACCCGACGAGGCCTTCGAGGCCTGGATGTGCAATCCCCCCTTCCACGCCTCGCCGGCGGAGGCCCGGGAGGGCAGCCGAAGGAAGTGGCGGAACCTGGGCCGGGCCGAGGAGCTCCGCACGGAGGCGCTGAATTTCGGGGGCCGGGGGGCCGAGCTCTGGTGCCCCGGCGGGGAGGTGGCCTTCCTGGGGCGGATGATCGAGGAGAGCTCCCGCCGGCCCTCCCTTTGCCGCTGGTTCACGGCCCTCCTCTCCCGCTCCTCCCACCTGCCCGCGGTGCTGCGCGCCCTCCGGGCCTCCGGCGCCCGGGAGGTGCGCGTCCTGGACATGGCCCAGGGTCAGAAGAGGAGCCGCATCGTGGCCTGGGCGTTCTGACAAAATCCGCGATTCGGCGGTGAGAAAACGCGTGAAACAGCGAATGCCTTCGGGATCCGCTTGGTGGGACGTCCGGTCGGCATTCGCCCAAGCGCGAAGCGCATTCACGTGAATTCGCGGTTTCAAAGGCGGTTCTCGGGTCAGGCGGGAACCAGCTTGGCCGCGAGCTTGGCCAGGGTCCCGAAGCCCCGGAGGGTCAGGCGCTGGCCCAGGGCCTTTTCGAGCACGGCGTTGGAGATCGCGGATTCGTGCTGCTGTGTGCGGCAGCGCCAGTAGATCTCGCGGCCGTGCACGTGGAAGGCGTCGTCGTCCGAGGCCAGGCCCTCCAGGGCCCGTCGCCCCGCCTCGTCCAGGGGGGCCTCCAGGAAGGCCACGTTCAGGGACCCGGCGGAGGCCCGCTCCGCCTCCGAAAAGGCCTCGTGGGCCGCGATGGCGACCACCTCCGCGGCGCCGCGAAGGAAGGTATGCACCTCGTAGCCCAGGGAGGTCCGAAGATGGGCCTCGATCTTGCGCCTCAGGGCCCCTTCCTCCCGGGGGCCGCCTTCGAAGATCACGTTGCCGCTGGCGATGAAGGTCTCCACCCGCTCGAGGCCCAGGGCCTCGAAGAGGGTGCGCAGCTCCGCCATCTTCACCGTGTGCCCGCCCACGTTGATGGCCCGCAGAAAGGCCACGGTACGCGCAGATCGGGCCATCGGGACGCCTATCCGCCGATGGGCGGCTCCCAGAGCTCCAGGCGGTTCCCTTC
>CAYSXG010000703.1:0-1860 GCA_964434895.1 uncultured Solibacteraceae bacterium
ACGCTCACGCTGCTGCCGGTAACGGTCCCCACGCCATTATCGATGCTGAGGCTCGTGGCCCCATTGACGGTCCAGGCGAGGGTCGTGCTCTGGCCTGCCGTGATGGTGGAGGGCGAGGCGCTGAACGTGCTGATGCTGGGTTTCTGGGGCGCGGGGCTCACGCTCACCGTGGCCGCGGCGCTCTTGGTCGGGTCCGCCACGCTGGTGGCCCGCACGTGGTAGGTGCCCGCCAGGGCCGGCGCCACGTACTGGCCCGCCCCGTTCACGCTGCCTCCCCCCGCCTCCTCCACGCTCCAGGTCACGGAATGGTCCTTGGCCCCGGACACCGTCGCCACGAAGGCCTGGGCCTGGCCCACCTGCAGGGAGGCCGAGGTCGGGCTCACGGACACGGAGACCCTCCCCTTGGAGCGCACCACCACTTCGGCGGAGGCCTTCAGGGAGGGCTGGGAGGCGCTGGAAATCTGCAGATGGTAGGTGCCCCCGCCCACGGGGGCGGTGTAGCTGGCCACCTGGAAGGGACCGAAATGGGTCGTCGGGCCCACGCTGCCCCCGCCGGCCTCCACCACGCTCCAGGCGAAGTCCTCCGGGGCGCTGCCCTCGGGGTAGGCCAGGAACCAGGCCGTTTCCCCCTCGGGCAGGGTCATGGACTGGGGCCAGAGATGGACCTTGGCCGAAGCCGCGGCCGCCGCCTTACCCGGCGTGGCCTGGGCGGCCTCCTCTCCCACCACCGCCACCTGGATGGAGGCGCTGGAGGAGGGCGTGGCCTTGCTGGTGGCCGTCACCGTCACCAGCCCCGGCGTGGCCGGAGCCGAGAAGAGGCCCTGGGCGTCCACGCTCCCGGCGCTCGCGCTCCATTCCACGTCCTGGGAGGAGCTCCCACTCACCGCCGCCGATAGCCGCGCGAAGCCCCCCGTGGGCAGGGTCAGGGATTCCGGGGAGGCCTGGACGACGGCCGGTGGGGAGGGCGGGGGCTGGGTCGCGGTCCCCCCGCTTCCGCTGCAAGAGAGGGAGAGCCCCATGACCAGGGGCCCAAGCACGAGGGGGCCGAGGGCGAGGGTGCCCAGGGCCAAGCTGCGGGTGGCGCGAATCCAGGTGGCAAAGCGGGGCATGGCATTCCTCCCAAAGGAACCCTGAGAGCTGAAAAACGGGCGTAAATCCATGGTAGGCGAGGCCTTCTTACGAACTATGCGAGCCTTCCCAACCCAAGCGCCGGACCCTACGAACCGCCCCGTGTTCTGGCCGAAGGGTCGGATGCCATGGACGAACCGATGAGCCAGGGCCGCCCCTCGAATACGGTATGATTTTCAAGGCCGGAGCCCTCCATTCTCGATTTTCCACAGCACGCTCCTCGAGCTTTCAGGAACTGGTTCATGCTTTCGAACGTCCCACCCCAGGGCCCGGCCCCCCCTACGGTCCAGGAGCTTTCCATTCCCTGGATCCGGGTCAGCGCCTGGATGGCCGACGAGGTCCCGAACCTGAATCTCCCGGCCCCCGAAGGGCTGGATCTCGTGACGGGGGCGCCGGAGGTGGGCTTCATCGACCCCCTCCTGCGCCGCCGCCTCAGCCGCCTGGCGAGGGGGATGCTGCACTGTGCCCATCGCGTGGCCCCGGAACCCGCTCGGCGCCGCCCTGTTGCTGAGCTGGCCGGTGCTCCGAGGCGGTAGGGCGCTGCGGGAGTGGGTGGTCGCCCGGAGGCGTGGCTGAGGAGATGTGCCGGTCGTGATGTACAGCAGCGCGCAATCCCTGCCCCGACCGCCGAAGGCCGTGGTACGCAGGGACCCCGGTACGTGGACCCTCGCGACCGCACTGCACCGCACGGGCCGTGGCCCGGTGGCAGGGGTGGGTTGGCCCTGTCGAGGG
>CAYSXG010000704.1:0-1849 GCA_964434895.1 uncultured Solibacteraceae bacterium
CTCCAAGGGCACCCAGGCCGTCCGGCAGGCGTAGGGCTCTCCGGACGTCCAGGCCTGGATCCGCCGTTCGACGCGCACTCCCGTCAGCGGCGGGGACAAGAAGCGCAGGAGGAGGACCAGCAGGACGCTGCCCAGGAGGAAGGCCGACAGCCCCCAAAGGGCCCCGACCATGAGGCGCCCCATCCAACCTCTTCGCCCCTTTCTGCCGCCCAAAACCCCTCGCCCCCGCCTTAACAAAACTTAACAAAATTTCATATTTTTTAACCGGCGGGGCTTCGGACGCGAACTATCTTTCCTACAAACCCGGGTCTGTCCCCAATTCAAGCCTAACCTCTTTCCACTCCCCTATCGGAGGAATTGCGTATGAAGGCATTAGCCCTGCTGGCCCTGGCCGGCTCGACCCTGCTCCAGGCTCAGACCATCGCCATCATCAATCGGACCACGAACGTCTCCGACACGACGCTTAAAAACGTCATGAACGCGGTGGCCCAGCAGGTCCACAACGAGTACAAGGCGAAGTGGGCCAAGGATGCCACCTTCGTCTTCGTCGGCAAGAGCCAGAGCACCTCCAGCAGCTACTGGAACGTCTACATCGATCAGACCAAGGGCGACTACCACACCACCACCAGCGGCGCCGTGGGCAGCGGCACGCCCGTCGCCTACTGCCACGTGAAGGGCGTGAGCACCGACTACTGGACCAACACCATCTCCCACGAGGTGATGGAGATGCGCACGGATCCCTTGATCGACCAGGTGGTGACCATGCCCAACGGCACCAAGATCAACGTGGAGGTGTGCGACGCCTGCGAGACCAACGACCAGGGCTACCGCATCAACAACGTCCTCATGAGCGACTTCGTCTACCCCAGCTGGTTCACGTCCACGGGCTCGGCTCCCTACGACTACCGCGGCCTCATCAGCGCCCCCTTCCAGATCCTGTCCGGGGGCTACCTCCCCACCACCTCCAAGGAGTTGTCGGAGATGAAGGATCACCAGCACGGTGACCGCGACTACTACCAGCATTGATTCGAGGATTGAATCCGCCAGGGCGCCCCGAAGGCTTCGGAGGGGCGCCCTGGCGTATGATTTATGCGGGACGCGCGTGATGAAGAGCACCACCCTCGGGATCCTTCTCTCCTTAGGCAGCCTTTCGCTGGGGGCCCAGACCGCGATGCTCCGCGTCCACATGGACCGGAACGTCGAGACCCCCGAGGCCCCGGCTTCACTGGTGGTCTTGGACGCCGCGGGGCCCCGCACCCTGTACGACGGCTTCACTACCCTGCTCCAGCAGGAGGCTCTGCGGGCCTTCCAGGTCCCTCTGAGGGCCTACACCCTGGGCAGCGGAAGCGAGAAGGATCTGCTGGCCCAGCACCACCTGAACGCCCGAGCCCAATGGCTCCTCCTGGATCGGCACGCCAAGATCCTGGCCCGGGGCGAGGGGGTTCCGGAGGCCGAGGCCTTCGCCCAGCACCTCCTCGGGGCGGGTTTTCGGGACCTCGTGAGGGAACTCCGCACGTACCTCAAAAGCTATCCCGAGATGCAGGAAGCTCGGGAGCAGCTCATCGCCCAATTGCGGGAAAGGGCCGAACGCACCGCCCTCCGCTTCATGGGGATCCAGCTCCCCACCAAGCGCGATCGCCTGGAACGGGGCGACTATCTGGGCTACCAGCAGGAGATGCTGGACCCCGCGAAGGCGGACCTCGGCTCCGCCCGTCCCCTGGATCCGGTCCAGGACCTGGACGCCTGGGGCGCCTTCGCCCAGGAACTGGACGTCGTTTTCCGCAGCGGGCAATGGCGCGAAATGAATTTCGTGTGGCTTCGCGAAGGGCGAGGCCTGGACGGGGCCAGC
>CAYSXG010000705.1:0-1849 GCA_964434895.1 uncultured Solibacteraceae bacterium
CCCGACCGGCGTCCTTCAAGAAAGCGTGCTCCGGCCCGACACCGGGATAGTCGAGGCCCGCCGAAATCGAATGGGCCGGCTGGCCTTGGCCACTGGCCTTCCGCCACCAGTAGCCCCTGCCGCCCGTAAAACCCCCGGGCCGGCCCCCATCCCCGAATTCCGACCGGTGGGGCCCCGCACCCTGAGCGGGCCCTGGCCCGGGGCCGGGGAAGCCCTGAACCTGGTGCGGGGGCCCCGGAACGGCCGCTGCATCCTGCTCACCTTCGACGGCGGCAGCAGCGCCGAGGTGGCGGGGGAGGTGCTGGACACCCTGCGCGCCCGAGGTCTTCGGACCACCTTCTTCCTCACGGGGGCCTTCATCCAGCGCTTCCCGGAGCTCGTGCGGCGCATGGCCCGGGAAGGCCACGAAATCGGCAACCACACCCGCAGTCACCCCCACTTCGCCCCCAACATGAGGCGGGACCCTCGCTGGACCAAGGCGCGCATCCAGCAGGAGCTGCTGGCGGCGGACCAGGCCCTCTACCGCCTGCTGGGCCGTCCCATGGACCCCTTCTGGCGGGCGCCCTACGGGGAGCAGACGGCGGAGATCCGGCAGTGGGCCGAGGAACTGGGCTATCGCCATGTGGGCTGGAGCGAAGGGGCCGATACCCTGGACTGGGCGACCCCCGCCCAACGCAGGCTCTACCGCACGGGGGACGCGATTCTCGAACGGCTCTACGGGCGACTTCGGAAGGACGGCGACGGGCTCATCGTCCTCATGCACCTGGGCTCCGAGCGGGAGGAGGAGGACCGCCCCAGCCGGGGCCTCGGCGCCTTCATCGACCGGGCCCTGAGGGAGGGCTGGACCTTCGCCACCGTCGGGGAATCCATGCGGGGGCTCGGGAAGCCCAGCTGGGATCCCACCCATCGGGTGGCCCTGCTGGGGGGGCTCCCGGGCCACGGGGAGCCCTGAGCGCCGAATTTTGAAGGGGAATCGAGGCGGCCGAAGGCCCATCCTCGTGCACCTCAGCCCCCGCACCTGCCCTACACTGGACCCTGCTTTCGGAGGTTCATTGCAGGGCTTGGGCCGCGTGCTGTTCCGCGTCATGGTGGGTGCCTTCGGGTTGCTGCTCGCCATTTCCCTCCTCAGCTACAACCCCAACGACCCCCATCTCTTCGCCGCGGGCCAGGTGCAGGACGGCATCCGCAACCTGTGCGGCGGCGCCGGCGCCCAGCTGGCGGGCCTCTTCCAGATGCTGTGCGGATGGGGTTCCCTGATCCTCCCTCCCTACCTGATCTGGGAGGCCTGGCCGAAGGAAGGGCCCCTCTGGCTACGGAGGCTGGCCTGGCTGGTGCTGGCCTTCGCCACCTGGATCTTTCTCGGGGCCATCCGCCCGGGTTCCGACATCCGATGGGGCGGATGGGTCGGGGCCGCCCTCTGGCCCGCCCTGCACCGGGTCTTCGGCCCCGTGGGCCTGCCCATCATGCTGGGGCTCCCGGCGCTGATTTCCCTCGTGATCCTCGCTCCGGCCCTCATGCGGGCCCTGGGGCGACTGCTGGTGCGCTTTCTCGGGGAAAAGGCCTGGCCCTTCCTCCGCCCCCTTCCCGCCCGGGGGATTCGGGGTTTCATCGGCATGGTGCGCCATCCCTTCCTCTCCATGAAAAGGGACCCCATCGAGGACATCCCCGATATCGCCGCCGAGGACGTGGCCCAGCTGCAGCGCCTGGCGGACCAGCAAAAGCAGCTGCAGGAACAGCCCGAAGCCTGGCTGCGCGCCGAGCGCGAGGCCACGGAGTTCCGTAAGAAACCCGGGGCCATGACGGACCAGGCGGGCCTGCCGGTGAACCAGTCCAGACCCCTGCCTGCGCG
>CAYSXG010000706.1:0-1843 GCA_964434895.1 uncultured Solibacteraceae bacterium
AGGCGAAGGAGCAGGCCCCCGCAGGCCGGGCAGGCGCGGGGGATGTCTACGGGCGAGGGGTCCGGCTTGGGCGTCGGCGGCGTGGGGGGCAGCAGGGCCCGGGCCCGCTCCAGCCGGCCGCCGGGCCTGGCGTCGGCGTAGAGGCCCGCGTGGCGGATCTTGTGGAAGCCGTCGGGGAGGACGTGCTGGAGGAAGCGGCGGAGGAAGTCGACGGGGTGGAGCGTGGCCGTGCCCTTGCCTTTGGTGCGGAAAGTGACGTGGCCGGGTCCCACGTCGAGGAGGCGGGAGTTGGCGATAGCCACGCGGTGGGTGTAGCGGCCCAGGTAGGCGAGGACGTGCTGGGATTTTCGGAAGGGGGCCTTGGCGTAGACGACCCAGGACCGGTGGGTCGCGAGGCTCGCTATGAGGCCGCCGAAGGCAGCCTCCCCCAGGTCGGGGAAGGCGCCCTTCCGGTGGAGCCTGCGAAGGCGATCCAGCATCTTTCCGCGCAGGAGGGCGCCCATGACCTTCACGGGGAAGAGGTAGTCCTTTCGCGTGCGGACGAAGCGGGCACCGTCGAGGGACAGGCCGCCGGCGGTGGTGAGCACGTGGACGTGCGGGTGGAAGCGCAGGTCCCGCGTCCAGGTGTGCAGCACCATCGTGAGGCCGAGGGTGGCCCCGAGCCGCGTCCGGCCCAGCTCCAGCAGCAGCTCGCCCACGGCGTGGAAGAGCGCGCCGTAGACCTCGACGGGGTGCCGCCGCGCCAGGGCTCGGGCTTCCGCCGGCAGGGTGGCCACCAGGTGGAAGTGCGGCACGGGCAGGAGCTTGTCGGCCCGGGCGTCGATCCACTTCTGCTGGGCCCCGGCCTGGCACTTGGGGCAGTGGCGGTTGCGGCAGGAGTGTTGAACGAAGCGCTGCGCGCGGAGGGGCATCCGTTCTCCCCCGATCGGTGTAGCATCGTGACGCTGGCCAAGCTACGGCAACGCGGCTACACCCGGCCACTTCGATCGTCAGCTCGAAGTGCGTCTTGGACATGGTCCCCACATTGTGAGGCGACCCTCGATTGGTCCACCCAGCTCCGTTGGCCGCTGCACCCCGAGGTCTCGAATAGGAATCTCGTGTCACCACGGCCCCCCTGGGGGTAAGGGGGTGGTGTTGAAGGATTCGGGCTTCGTTTGGTCGAAATCCCCCTTTTAATAGTAGGGGTTCCTCCAACGGCTTCGTTCAACAACGCAACTCGCGGGTGGGCACAAGCTCACCGGCCCACGCCTGCCCTCGTGCCCCGCCACCCACGATTTGCTCACTGGTAGGCCGGGTGCTCCCGACCGCAGCCCCCGCAGACCTCCAGGTGGCCGCCGAGGGCGGCGGTGCGGCAGCGGCTGATCGCCGTGAGGACGCGCTTCTGGGGCCGGGACAGGCGATGGGCCTGCTCCAGTGCCGGACGGTGCGCCCTCACGAGGTCCGCGAGGTCGAAGCGGAGCCGCGGGTGCCCCACGCGCTCAGCCCGGCAGGTCCTCCAGGGGGCTCCGCAGCGAGGCGATCTCCTTGGCGGAGACCTGCGTATAGATCGTCGTGGACTTGATGCTGCCGTGGCCCAGGACGACCTGGATCCGCCGCAGGTCCACCCCCTGCTCCAGGAGGTGCGTGGCGAAGGCGTGGCGCAGCATGTGGGGGGTGACCACCTTGCCGATGCCCGCCAGCGCCGAGGCCTTCAGCAGGGCCATGCGGGCCGTGGCGTGGCACAGGGGATGCCCCTTCGACGTGGCGAACAGCCAGGGCCGGGTGGGTCGCTCGTGGGTCCAGTAGGCCCGCAGGGCTTGGACCAGGCGCCGGCCCAGGGGCACCAGCCGCTCCCGTCCCCCTT
>CAYSXG010000707.1:0-1842 GCA_964434895.1 uncultured Solibacteraceae bacterium
CGTTAACCGATATAAGTATTCTCGCGCGGCCAGCACTACCGCTCCGGCGTGCCCCCCCAGGCGGCTCCGGCGGTGATGGAGCTGCGGGAGGGGGGCTGGATCGTCCTGCACCAGGCCACCCTCCAAGGCTTTTGGGTGGAGGCGGAGGCGGGCTGGGACCGCTTCTGGTCCCGGCAGGAGCTGGGCCCCCGGGTGACGGGGCGCTGCGTGCGCGTGGTCATTTCCGAACTGAGCGGGGGCAGCCTGTGGGCGCGCATGAAACGGGCCCTGGTCCTGCACCGCGGCCTCCTGTTCTACCTGCTGATGACGGCCCTCCTCTTCAACGGGCTCACCCTGACCACCCCCCACTTCACCCGCTGGTTCGTGAACCATGGGGTGGCCGAAGGGGACGCCACCCTCCTCCCCCTCCTGGCCTGGGGCATCTTCGCCATCACCGCCTTCCGCGCCCTGGTGGGCTGGCTGCTGGAGCTGCTCTTTCTGAGCCTGTCCACGCGGCTCGAGTACGCCCTGGAGCAGGACCTGCTGGAGCACCTGCTCTGGCTGCCCTTCCGCGGCCTGGAAGCCTTCAGCCTGGGGGAGCTGCTGGAGAAGTTCGAGGCCCTCGGCCGCTTCATCCAATGGCTGGACGGGGGCGCCCTCAACGTCCTCATGGACCTGGGCTTCGCCCTGATCTTCCTGGGGCTGATGTACCGGACCCTGCCGGGCCCCTCCTTGGGCTTCCTGGGGGCCCTCCTGCTCATGGGGGCCGGCGGTTTCGTCCTGGGCCCGGCCATCGCCCGGCTCCACCGCCAGCGGCAGGTCCTCAAGGGCCAGGAAAGCGGGTTCCTGGTGGAGATGATCAAGGGTCTCCAGACCATCCGGGCCACCGGGGCCTTCTCCTGGTGCCTCCAACGCTGGCGCCGGCGCTTTCTGGACGAGCGGGCCTGCGGCCTGGCGAGGGAGCGGCGGGTGCTGGGGCTGGACTCCGGCGTGGATTTCCTGAACAACCTCCTGCAATCCGTGGGCCTGGTCTGGGGGGGCTACGCCTACCTGCGGGGCCAGACGGACGTGGGCACCCTCATGGCCTTCCTGGTGCTCGCCGGGCTCTTCCTGCGCCACGGCCTGGTCTGCATCCGGGTGCTGCGGGAGCATCACCAGGTGAGGCCGGACATCGAGGCCCTGGACGCCTGCCTGACCCTGCCCTCGGGCGTCCACGTCCCCGTGGCCTTTCCCCGGGAGCTCCGGGGCCCGGTGATGGTGGACGACGTGTGGTTCCGCTACGCCGAAGGGGCCCCCTGGGTGCTCCAGGGCCTCAGCTTTTCCGTGGAGCCCGGCACCGTCAAGCTCATCCACGGCCCCTCGGGCTTCGGGAAGAGCACCCTCATGAAGCTGCTGGCGGGGCTCTACGAGCCCACCTCCGGGCGCATCAGCCTGGGCGGCAGCGACCCCCGCAGCCCCCCCAGCATAATGAACTTCCGGCCGCATTTCCCCCCCCCCCCCAAGGGACCCGTCCGGGCAAACCCCGCCTTCTTCTCGGGCCCCGAAGCTCTGGGCCAGGTCGGCCGTGAGGGGCTGGACGCTCACCCCCAGCCAGCCCCGGCTCACCTTGCCGCGCGCGGTCAGCTCCGTGTAGATCTTCTTCGCCAGGTTGGTCGGGATGGCGAAGCCGATCCCCATCGAGCCGCCGGTGCGCGAGAAGATCGCGGTATTGATGCCCACCAGGTTGCCGCCGGCGTCGACCAGGGCGCCGCCGGAGTTGCCCGGGTTGATTGCGGCGTCGGTCTGGATGAAGTTCTCGAACGTGTTGATGCCGAGGCCGGTGCGGCCCAGCGCCGAGACGATGCCGCTCGTCACGGTCTGGCC
>CAYSXG010000708.1:0-1840 GCA_964434895.1 uncultured Solibacteraceae bacterium
ACCCTGGCCACATACCTGCGGCCGACCGCGGCCAAGCGCCATCTGCCTTTGGCCGACTTCGTGACGCCGGAGCGCTTCCGGGCCCTGGGCGAGAAAGCGCGCGCCATGGGATTTCGCTACGTCGCCTCCGGCCCGTTCGTGCGCAGTTCCTACCGCGCCGGAGAACTTTTCATCAGGGGAATGCTGGAAAACGCCCATGCCTCTTGAAACCGTATTCGACGGCAAAACCCAGCGCCTGGAGATCCTGAGCCTGATGACGGGCCTTCCCTTCCTGGAGCGCCTGCCCCGCCGCTTCGAGCCCCTGGCGGGGGCCTTCGGGGCGAGAACCAAGGCCTTCCTGGGAAGCGGCGGCCCCCGGCGCCAGCGGGGCCCGGGGCGCCGCTTGCGAGCGCCGCGGCGCCTCGTGGCCTCGGGACGCTGGCGGCCCCGGGTGATGGTGGCCATCCCCGATCCCTGCGACGGGGAGACCCTGCGCAACCTCCGGGTGTGGCGGCCCCGGGCCCGCATGCTCTTCTACGACTTTCCCCCCCAGGCCTCGGCCTCGGCGGAGGATCTCTCTTCGGAGCAGGCCGGGGGCGGGGTGGCGAGCCCCGTGGTGGATTGGCTGGACGAGGCCCTGGACGAGGGCATCCGCCTGGGGGCCTCGGACCTGCACCTGGTGCGGGAATCCAACGTCATGGTGCTGCGCTACCGGGTGCACGGCCGCTTCCGCCCCGGTCCCCAGGTGCCGGGGACCTTTCAGGACGCGTTGATCCCGCGCATCAAGGTGATGGCGGGCCTCGATATCGCCGAGGAGCGCCTGCCCCAGGACGGCAGCTTCGAGCGCCGCCTTTCGGGCAAGCGGCTCGACTTCCGCGTCTCGGTGCTGCCGGGGGTGGAGGGCGAGGGCCTGGTGCTTCGCGTGCTGGGGGGCGGCGGGCGCAGCGAGACCTCCGCCAGCCTGGACGACCTGGAGCTGCCCGAGCGCCTGCTCGTGGATCTGCGGGGGTGGGCCCGGCGGCGGGCGGGCATCGTGCTCATCACCGGGCCCACGGGCAGCGGCAAGACCACCACCCTCTACGCCCTCCTGCGGGAACTGGACCGCACCCAGCTGAAGGTGGTGACCCTGGAGGATCCGGTGGAATACGCCCTGGACGGGGCCCACCAGGTGCAGGTGCACCCCGAGATCGGCTTCACCTTCGCCCAAGGGTTGCGGGCCATCCTGCGCCACGATCCGGACGTGATCCTGGTGGGCGAGATCCGCGACAAGGAGACGGCGGAAATCGCGCTGCGGGCCTCCCTCACCGGGCACCTGGTGCTATCGACGCTGCACACCAACAGCGCCGTGGGGGCCTTCGCGCGCCTGCACGACATGGGCATCCCGCCCTACCTGACGGCGGACGCGGTGTTGGGGGTCCTGGCCCAGCGCCTGGTGGGGCGCACCTGCCGCGCCTGCGGTGGGGAGGACGCCGCCTGCCCCCTTTGCCACGGATCGGGCATCGACGGCCGCGTGGCCCTCTTCGAAGGGGGCCCCGCCCAGCCCCTCAAGGACCTGGTCCGCGCCAACGGGCCCGAGCACCTCCTGCGCGAGGTGCTCGCGGGGCTCGGCTACCCTACCCTCGTCGAGGACGGGGCGCGCAAGCATGCGGCGGGGGCCGTGCCGCGCGGGGAACTCGTGGCGGCGGGCCTGTGGGGCGCCCCGTGATGCGCCTGACGGTGGTCGAGCGGGGCGAGGTGGCCGTGAGGCACCTGGAGGAGGACCAGGTGGAGGGCTTCCGCCAGGCCCTGGAAGCCCGGGGTGGGACGGTGCTGGAGGTCCGGGGGGAGTCGCGCTGGCAACGGCCCTTCAAGCGCCCCCCCA
>CAYSXG010000709.1:0-1840 GCA_964434895.1 uncultured Solibacteraceae bacterium
CCGCAGGGGGGTTCCACTGTGGCGGTTCAACCTCGAAAAAGGGCTTCGGGGCCGGGAGCTACCTGGTCCGAAGACCCGGCGGCAACCTGCTCATGGACTCCCCCCGGGCCGCGCCCCCGCTCCTCCAGCGCCTCGAGGCCCTGGGCGGCGTGGCGCTGATGGTGCTGAGCCACCAGGACGACGTGGCGGACCACGAGGCCATCCACGCCCGCTTCGGCTGCCCCCGGGTGGCCCACGCCCGGGAGGGGCTGGCCTGGGCGGAGCGGCAGATCGAGGGGGACGAACCGGTCCGGCTGGACGAGGATCTCCTGCTCATCCCCACGCCGGGCCACACGGCCGGGAGCCAATGCCTGCTGTATCGGGAAACCTACCCCTCCACCGGCGACAACCTGTGGGTGAACCCCCGCCTGCGGCGTCTCTCGGCCTCGAAGACCTACAACTGGCACAGCTGGGAGCGGCAGCTGGGGAGCCTGGAGAAGCTCCTGGACTTCGAATTCCGCTGGGTGCTGCCGGGCCACGGGGCGCCCCGGCGCTTCGAGGGCCCCGCCCAGGCTCGGGCCGAACTGGCCAGGGCCCTGGAGGAGCTGCGCCGACTCTGAGGGCCCGGTCATCAGCCCCGCATCCCCTCCCATTCCGCCCGGGCGGCGGCGAGGCAGTCCGGGCAGAGGCCGTGGCTGAAGGAGGCCCCGGAATGGGCTTCGACGTAGGCCTCCATGGGGTTCCACCTTCCGTGGTCGTCCCGGATCTTCTTGCACTGGGCGCAGATGGGGATGAGGCCGCTGAGGGTCCGGATGCGCTCCAGGGCCTCCCGCAGTTCCGCCTCCTGGCGCAGCCCCCGAGCCTGGAGCTCCGCCAGGTCCCCCAGCATCCGCTGGCGCACCAGGTGGATGCCCCAGGCCAGGCAGGCGGCGATGCAGAGTCCCCCTCCGAAGTGGAGGGCGTGGTCGCCCATGGGCAGCAGGGACATCACCAGGCCCCAGCCCAGGAGCACCGTCCCGGTGACGAGGCCGAACCAGAGGGGCGACGCGAGGAAGAAGCCCGCCCCGACCTCCACGAGGATGAGGTCCATGGATTCGTGGGTGTCCTTGGCCAAGGACAGGTGCAGCAGGGCCGTGGCGACGGTCAGGAGGGTCGCCAGGCCGCCGGCGGCCTGGGCCTGGGCCGCGGGGCGGGGCGTCCGAAGCCAGAGGGCCACGGCGGCCATGGCCCCCAGGCTCAGGAGGCCCATGGGAAGAAGGGCCCTTAGATGGTCGGCGGGCAGGGTGAGGACGTGGATGGCCCCCTCCACCAGGTCCAGGCCCACCAGGGCCACCGCCAGCCTGCGGATGGACTCCTGGAGCAGGCGGTCCAGTTGCTCCTGGGAGGCTTCCAGGTACCCATTCATGGGGTGAAAGTAGGCCCCTCGGAGACGCCCCGCCATCGGGCGGCGGCCTCCGAGGGGCCAGGTCGCGCGAGTTGTGATCTTGGTCCTAGCGGATCTCCACCAGGGAGGCGCGGAGGATCTTCAGACCGCTGTAGTTCAGGGTGTAGTGGCGGCTGGCGTCCTTGGCCATCTCGTTGCCGACTATGGAGAGGTCGTACTTGGGCGTGACGGTGCCCTCCAGGGCCTGGAGCCGGGTGTTGGCGGCGTCGAAGGTGCGCTGGTCCGGGGCCGTGATGTAGCAGAAGGTGGAGGTGCCGGCGTTGGCCCAGAGGATGGAGACGTCGTCGGCGTGCTGGCCGATGGGCAGGCCCTTGAGCTTCACGCCCCGGAGGCTGGCTTCGGCGCCCATGAGGGTCTTCACCCGGCCCGCGAAGGCGTCGAGGTCGCGGTTCTGGGCGTGGCGGGCGTCGCAGGTGG
>CAYSXG010000710.1:0-1833 GCA_964434895.1 uncultured Solibacteraceae bacterium
GGCGGCTGTCGGGCCAGGAGGACCTGGTGGTGGGGACGCCGGTGGCCAACCGGGGGCACTTGGAGATCGAAGGCCTGATCGGGTTTTTTGTGAACACGCTGGCGCTGCGGCTGGACCTTTCGGGCTCGCCGACGGTGGGGGAGCTGCTGAACCGGGTGAAGGCCCGGGCCCTGGCGGCCCAGCACCACCAGGACCTCCCCTTCGAGCAGGTGGTGGAGATCGTGCGTCCGGCGCGGAGCCTGGCGCACAGCCCGCTGTTCCAGGTGATGTTCGCGTGGCAGAACCTTCCGGAGGGAGGCCTCGAATTGCCGGGCCTCGAGTTGGCTCCGATGGCGGCGGCGCACGGGACGGCGAAATTCGACGTGACGCTCGTGCTCCAGGAGGAGGGCGAGGGGATCGTGGGAGGCATCGAGTACGCGACGTCGCTGTTCGAGCGAGCGACGATCGAGCGCTACCTGGGGTACCTGCGGACGGTGCTGGAAGGGATGGTGGCGGACGAGGCCCAGCGGGTGGACCGGCTGGGCCTGCTGCCGGAGGCGGAGCGGCGGCAGGTGCTGGTGGAGTGGAACGCGACGGAGGCGGCGTACCCGAAGGAGGCCTGCATCCACGAGCTGTTCGAGGCCCAGGTGGAGGCGTCGCCGGAGGCGGTGGCGCTGGTGCAGGGGGGGCGTGAGCTGAGCTACGGGGCGCTGAACGAAGAGGCGAACCGGCTGGCGCACCGCCTGCGGGAATTGGGGGTGGGTCCCGACGCGCGGGTGGCCATCTGCGCGGAGCGGGGCTTCGAGATGGTGGTGGCCCTGCTGGCGGTGCTGAAGGCCGGCGGGGCCTACGTGCCCCTGGATCCGGCCTATCCGGCCGAGCGCCTGAGGTACATGGTGGAAGATGCCGGTCCGGTGGCCCTGCTGACCCAGAGGGACCTGGCGGGGAATTTCGAGGGGCTGGGCGGAAGCCTGCCCATCCTGGACCTGGGTTCGGACGCGGGGCTGTGGGCGGATCGTCCCGCCACGAACCCGGGACGGGCGGCGGTCGGATTGAAGCCCGAGCACCTGGCCTACGTGATCTACACCTCGGGCTCCACGGGGACGCCCAAGGGGGTGATGATCGAGCACCGCAGCCTGGGGAACCTGGTCCACTGGCATTGCGCGGCGTTTGAATTGAGCCGGGGCCAGAGGGCCTCCAGCGTGGCCGGGGTTGGCTTCGACGCGGCGGTGTGGGAGACCTGGCCCCCCCTCTGCACGGGGGCGGCGCTGGTGCTGCCTTCGGCGGAGGAGGCGCAGAATCCGGAAGCTCTGCTGGGCTGGTGGGGGAATCAGAAGCTCGACGTGAGCTTCCTCCCCACGCCGATGGCGGAGGCCGCCTTTGCCGTCGGAACCAATAACCGCTCCCTCCGGACCCTCCTGGTGGGCGGAGACCGACTGCGTCGCCTTCCGTCTCCTTGGTCGACCTTTGCGTTGGTCAACAACTATGGGCCCACCGAGGGCACGGTGGTGGCAACTTCCGGGCGTATGGGAGACGATCCGGGAGCGTTGCACATCGGCCGGCCCATCTCCAATGTTCGCGTATACATCCTAGACGCCCAGGGCCATCCGGTGCCGATGGGGGTGAGGGGGGAGATCCATATCGGCGGGGCAGGGGTGGCGCGGGGCTACCTGAATCGTCCGGAGCTGACGGCGGAGCGCTTCCTGGAGGACCCATTCGCGGGGATGACCGGGGCGAGGATGTACAAGACCGGCGACCTCGGGAAGTGGCGGCCGGATGGAACCATCGAATTCCTGGGGCGGAACGATTTCCAGGTGAAGGTGCGGGGCTTCCGCATCGAATTGGGGGAGATCG
>CAYSXG010000711.1:0-1824 GCA_964434895.1 uncultured Solibacteraceae bacterium
ACGGCGACAACATCGTCTACAAGCAGGACATCAACCTCGGCATCGCCGTGAGCCTGGACTGGGGCCTCATCGTGCCCGTGGTGAAGAACGCCGACAGCCTGAACCTGGGCGGCCTGGCGAGGTCCCTCAACGACCTGGCGGAACGCGCCCGGACCAAGAAGCTGGCCCCCGAGGAGATCTCCGGCGGCACCTTCACCATCACCAACCCCGGGGTCTTCGGCGACATCTTCGCCCTGCCCATCATCAACCAGCCCCAGGTGGCCATCCAGGCCATCGGCACCATCGCCAAGCGCCCGGTGGTGGTGACCGACGAGCTGGGCAACGACGCCATCGCCATCCGCCAGATCATGTATTCGGGCCTCAGCTTCGACCACCGCGTCATCGACGGGGCCGTGGCGGACCAGTTCATGAGCCTGGTGAAAAAGGAACTGGAGGCGGGCACTTTCGGATTGGAGTAGGCCTGAGCCCCGATCCGAAGCGATGCGGCCCCCCGGGGCCGCATCTCGTATCCGGCGCCGCCCGTCCGGGACGGGGCGCGCCCGCAGCCGAAGGCTGCTGAAAGGACCCTGTCGGAAGGGGCGCCCTAGTTTAGGGGTCTGAACCCAGGAGTCCCCATGACCCACCCCCCCGCCCCTCCCCCCCCGGCCACCGCCCGGGATGGCCGCCACGACTTCGACTTCCTCTTCGGCGCCTGGTCCGTGAAGAACGAAAGGCTCGCCAAGCGCCTTCAGGGATGCCAGGAATGGCACAGCTTCCCCGCAACCCAGGAGGCGGGGTCCATCCTCGGCGGCCTGGGGAACATGGACTGCTTCAGGACCACCCTGCCCGACGGCCGGGAGCTGGAGGGACGCACGATCCGAGTCTTCCATCCCGGGGACCGGGCCTGGAGCATCTACTGGGTCGACAACCTCAACTGCCGCATGTTCCCGCCCGTGGTAGGCCGCTTCGAGGGCCCGGAGGGCACCTTCTACGGGGACGACACCTGCGAGGGCCAGCCCGTCCGGGTGCGGTTCCGTTGGCGGGTGCTCTCGGAGCGGGAGGCCACGTGGGACCAGGCCTTCTCCCCGGACGGGGGCGAAAGCTGGGAGACCAACTGGATCATGCGCCTCGAGCGCGCCACCGCGGTGGGCGCATGAGCCGGGTCCTCGAGATCCGCACCTACCGGCTTCGGCCCGGCACCCGCGAGGCCTTCCACCGCATCCTGGAGGCTCGATCCGTCCCCCTGCTCCGCGCCTGGGGCGTGGACGTCGTGGCCCATGGGCCCTGCGCCCAGGACCCCGACGGCTACGTCCTCCTGCGCGCCTTCGAGGACGTCGCTCATCTCGAGCGCAGCCTGGAGGCCTTCTACGAGAGCGAAGACTGGAAGCGGGGGCCGCGGGAAGAGATCGTCGCATCCATCGAAGCCCACCTTCCGGTGGTGCTGGAGATGGACGAGGCGGGGATCGACGCGCTGCGGGGGGCCTGAAGGTTCCTCTCCGGGCCCATCACCAGCGGATCCGCGCCCGCGTGCCGCCCTCAAGACGCCCTTCGAGGCCCAGGTCCGCCCCCTGGGCGTTGAGCCACTTGAGGGCCAGGGGCAGGCCCAGGCCCGTGCCGTCGGGACGGCCGCTCTCGAAGGGGCGCATCATCCGCACCAGGGCCGCCTCGTCCAGGCCCGGTCCCTCGTCCAGGACCTCCAGGCAGCGCTCCTCCACCTGGACGAGGACGGCCCCCCCGAAGGGCGTGGCCTGGCAGGCGTTCTCCAGCAGGTTCACCAGGGCCTGGTGGAGCAGCATCGGGTCCCCGGGGGCCCGTCCTGCCCCTTCCTGGGAGATCCGGCGCCCC
>CAYSXG010000712.1:0-1821 GCA_964434895.1 uncultured Solibacteraceae bacterium
ACGCCGCCTCCCAGATGGTGGACGAGTTCATCCGCCGCGAGAGCCAGGCCTAATCCACCCACCCGGAACGGGGCCGGCCACGGGGCCGGTCCCGCTCCCCTTCCAAAGGAGGTCACCATGGATGCTGGTGGCAAGGGTGGCGGAGTCAAATCCGACATCAACGTGACGCCCCTGGTGGACATCGTGCTGGTGCTGCTGATCATCTTCATCGTGATCACGCCCGCGGTGAACGACAGCGTGAAGCTGCCGATCGCCAAGCACAGCCCCAAGGTGGAGAAGACCCCCGGCGATAAGTACATGACCCTGTTCATGTCCGCCCAGCGGGACGGCAGCGGCAAGGTCCTGGGCCCCGGCCCCGTCACCACCGACGACAGCAATGTTCCGAAGGAGCTGAAGTTCCATCTCGACAACGAGAAGGAAGCCCAGATGCTCAACGACTACATCAACGCCAACGTCTCCGCCCTCCAGGGCGAGAAGAAGGTGTTCGTGAAGGCCGACTCGGAGCTGCCCTACAAGTACGTGGACAAGCTCTTCCAGGTGGCCCGCAAGGCCGGCGCTGAGCAGGCCTCCATCGTCACGGGCGAAGAGAAGAAGAAAGAGGAAGGGGGCAACTGATGGACGCAGGTGGCGCGAAAGGCAAAGCCAAGTCAGACATCAACGTCACCCCGTTGATCGATATCGTGCTGGTGCTCCTGATCGTCTTCATCGTCATGGTGCCCGGCCTCACCAAGGCCCAGAACGTCCTGCCGCCCCAGGTGGTCGAGCATCCGCCTGAGCCGCCCAAGGACGAGAAGAAGGACATCGCCATCGTCGTCTCCATCGACAAGGACGGCAAGTTCATGCTCCAGTCCGACAAGATCGACCCCGTCGAGTTGAAGAGCAAGCTGGTCGATGTGGTCAAGCTGCAGCCCCTGACGGACCGCAAGGTGATCCTGAAGGTGGACGAGGATGTGGCCTTCCAGCAGGCCGTCTACGCCCTCGACGCCATCAAGCAGGCTGGCGACGAGTGCAAGAAGATGTCCCGCGAGAACCCCGCCTACCAAGGCGTGGAAGGCTCGGACATCAAGGTGCCGATCACCATCAAGAAGCGCGTCTAGCGCGCCACGCTCCACAAAAAGGCCCCGCGACGCGGGGCCTTTTCTCTTTGTCCCTAGTCCTTTGTCCTTAGCCAAGGACCGAAGACCAAGGACGAGGCGCGCAGCGCCTCAGGGGTTGTAGGCTCCCTGGGGCAAGTTCAGGCCCGTGGCGTGGAAGACCTCGGTGAGGTCCCTGCGGCGCAGGGCGGGGCCCACGGCGCGCTCGGCGGCTTCGAGGTGGTCCAGCAGCTGGGCCAGGTTGGTGCCGCTGGGCACCACGGGCCGGGCGAGGTCCTGGGCCAGGTCCGCCAGGGTGGTGTCGTCCAGGAAGGTGCCTTCGGGCAGGGCCACCGTGGTGCCGTGCAGGGTGTACTGGTCGCTGGGGCCGGTGTGGGTGCGCAGGCTGGCGCTGGGCACCACCACCGCATCGACCCAGTCGGCATTCCCGCCCGTGCCTTGCTGGTCGCGGTCCGCATGGGCGGCGTACTTCAGGTCCTGGCCCGTGAGCAGGCCTGCCACGGTGACGCTCTCGCCGAAGGCGAAGTTGTTCACGGCCACAGCGCGGAGCTGGCTGCCCACCGTCCGGTTCAGCTCGGCGAGGGTGCGGTTGAGGATGGGCGCGAAGCTGGAACCCGTGAGGAGCAGCGCCCTCCGGCCCGCGTAGCCCTTGGCCCGAGGGCTTTTCAAGCAGCCGTTTGCATGGTCATGGAACTTCAGCCCGTTGACCTCCTCGTTGCTCGAGCTG
>CAYSXG010000713.1:0-1819 GCA_964434895.1 uncultured Solibacteraceae bacterium
GTGTGCCTGGACGTCGGTCATGTCAACCTGTACTCACGCCTGCCGGTGACACGCTGGATGGAAGCCCTGGGCGCGCACTTGGCGTGCCTGCACCTGAACGACAACAACGGCGAGACCGACGAGCACATGCCGCCGGGCGAGGGCACGGTGGACTACGCCGGCCTGTTCGCCCGCCTGCACGCCGCGAAAGACCCGCCCAACCCGGCCCTGGAACTCGAGAGCGACGACCCCTTCCCCCCCAGCCGCACCTTCCTGGACCAGGGGGGGCGGCCCCTCCTCCTCCTGGGCCAGGCCCGACGCAGGGCCCTGGAAGTGGACTTCTACGACGTCGCCCTCTACGTGGACCTGGAAGCCCTCCGGGCCAGGGCCAAGCAAAAGGACCCCGTGGCCGTGGCCGCGGCCCTGGCCTCGGGCACGGTCCCCCACGCCTACGTCACGAGATTTCTGCGGGAGGTGGGGGGCAATGCCCGCCTCCGCTTCGTGCAGGAGTCCCTGAAGCGGAACTGGCCTGGAGGCCATTTCGAGCCCAACCTCAGCACCCCCGATCCCTTCAAGGAGTTCTTCTCCCGCCGGCTCACCAAGGGGGAGATCTCGGAGGTCTGGCTGGACGGGAAGGGGGCCCTATTCCTGCGGGATCTGGGCACCCCCGTGGTCGCCCTCCACAGTCCGGTCATCGCCCGGGCCTTCGCCGCCTCCTACTTCGCCGATCCCCCCCAAAACCCCGAGCTTCGCCAGGAGCTCCTCAAGGACTCGGAACGCTCCCTGGCCCAGGCCCCGCCCCGGCGGAACCCCTGAGCTTAGGGACCGTGCCAAAATAACCTGTGCAGTTCAGGTTATTTTGCTACGGCACCTTATGCCGCCGCGCTTGTGACCTGACCAGCTTATTTTGACCCAGCGGCTTAGGAACGATGGTCTGCGGCCTGAAGGGTATTGGTCAGCAGGCCCGCGATGGTGAGCGGCCCCACTCCCCCCGGTACCGGGGTCAGGGCCCCGGCGCGGGCCGCCGCTTCCCCGAAGCGCACATCCCCGGCCAGCACCGAACCCTTGGCCCTCAGCTGCTCCAGCTTGCCGGGCTCCGCCGCGAAGATGCGCTCCCCCACGGCCAGGTCCGTCACCCGGTTGATGCCCACGTCCACCACCACGGCGCCGGGCTTGATCCAGCCCCCTTCCACCAGACCCGGACGCCCCACGGCGGTCACCAGCAGGTCCGCCTCCCGGCAGAGGGAGGGGAGGTCCGCCGTGCGGCTGTGGGCGATGGTGACGGTGGCGTGGGCCTCGAGCAGCATGAGGGCCATGGGTTTGCCCACGATCTCGCTGCGCCCCAGCACCACCGCCCGCCGGCCCGCCAGCTCCACCCCGTGCAGCTCCAGCATCCGCATCACCGCGCTGGGCGTGCAGGGGCGCAGGCCCGGGAGCCCTTGGAAAAGAAGGCCCTGGTTCACGGGATGGAAGCCGTCCACGTCCTTGGCGGGATCGATGCGGTGGAGGGCCTCCTTGGCCTCCAGACCCGAGGGCAGGGGGAGCTGCACGAGGATGCCGTCCACCTCGGGATCGGCGTTGAGGGCATCGATGAGGGCGTGAAGCTCTCCCTGGGTGGTGGTGGCGGGCAGGCGGTGCTCCAGGGAGCGGACCCCCGTGCTTTCGCAGGCCCGGACCTTGCCGCGAACGTAGACCTGGGAGGCGGGGTCCTCTCCCACCAGGACCACCGCCAGGCAGGGGGCGCGCAGCCCCTTCCCGAGGCGGGCCTTCACCCCCTCGGCCACCTCGGCGAGCATACGGTCCGCGTAGGCCTTCCCGTCCAGGATCGGGATCGTCCGCG
>CAYSXG010000714.1:0-1804 GCA_964434895.1 uncultured Solibacteraceae bacterium
GGCTTCCACCTTCCAACCCCACTTCCCCCTGCCCCGGAGGCATCCCGTCCATGAGCGATCGCATCGCGTTCTTCACCCTGGCGGTCTTGAAGGCACCGGTTGGCGAGCCGATCGTGCAGGGCTTTGTGGACCGCATCGGCGAGGTCTACGCGGCCGCCGAAGGCAGCGCAGGCTTCTTCGATCGATCCGTCCGGAACCTGGAGACCTGGGAGCATTCCTGGGGACCGGTCTTGGCACCCAGATGCATCCCCAGCGGGCTTCCGCTCACGCAGCTCGCCATGACCCTCTCCCTGTGGCAGGACCTCGAATCGGTCGCGGCCTTCACCTACAGCGGCCTGCATCGCGAGGCGCTCTCCAGGCGCCAGGACTGGTTCGAGGCCGGCCCTTGGCCAAGCTACGTGGCATGGTGGGTACCTGGCGATCACAGGCCGGACTGGAAGGAAGCCGTCGAACGGATCGATCATCTCCATGACCACGGGTCCACGCCTGGCGCGTTCTCGTTCCGCCAGCCCTTCGATGCGATGGGCGCGCCCGCCCGCATGAAGGCGCCACGTCCAACACCGTAACGGGCCAAGCGCCGCCGCCCATGGTAATCTGATCGTTCTTGCCAGGAGAGATGGCCGAGTGGTTGAAGGCACCTGACTCGAAATCAGACGTGGGGCAACTCACCGGGGGTTCGAATCCCTCTCTCTCCGCCACATGAAGCCGCCGCTAGGCGGCTTTTTTTTGTGGCGGAGAGAGAGGGATGAGAATCGCCCATGGCGAGGCCCTGGGGGGCGATGTGGGGCAAGGAGGGCAGTCCAGTGGACTGCCCGACGCGGGGCCCCCACACGCCCCTCAGGGTCCGCCAAGGGTGCGGCCGGAGCGTCATGCGTAGCCGAAGGCGAAGCGTGACGAGGAGGGAATCCCGTGCACACCCCCATGCTCCACCGCCTATGGGGTGGATCTCAGGTTATTGGCGGAGAGGCTGGCGTCAACCCGGTGTCGGCTGGTCGCTTGGCGCTCACTCCGCGCCAAGCTCGGCCTCCATCCGGGTTGAGGATGAGAAATCGCCCATGGCGAGGCCCTGAGAGGCGATGTGAGGCAAGGAGGACGGTTCAGTGGACTGTCCGACGCAGGGCCCCCACACGACTCGAAGGGTCCGCCAAGGGCGCGGAGTACGGCCCGGAGCGAAGCGAGGGCCGCGACTGATCGCAGTTGGATCAAACCCGAAGGGCAAGCTGGTCGACTGCGGCCTCGGCGCCCGCTGGACGGGCCTGCCCGCCCGCACCGCGCCAGCCGTGGGCTTCAGGCTCAACGCCGCGGCAGCGGTGCCCTGATTTGGCGGACTAGGACCAGAGCGTGCCGTCGGTCCTCATCTTCAGGATCGTCTTCACCCAGTACTGCAGCTTGCCCTCGGGCGAGGCGTAGGCGGCCTCATGGGGCGTGCTGGCCTCCGGCGTGAGCGAGGTCGCCATGATGGCGGCCGTGTGGAGGATCTGGAGCTTCTGGTCATCGGTCATGGGGACCTCGGCTGGATTGGGCTGCATCACGATATCTGCAACGGCAGGTTCTTTGGGGGGAAAGGGATCCTTCCAGGGAGCAAGGCCCTCAGAGGGGAAGGCCGTGAGGGCGTGGGGCTTTCACGCCGCCTGAAACCAAGGGCCGTCCTATCGCTCCTACAATGGCAGAGGCTTCCACCTTCCAACCCCACTTCCCCCTGCCCCGGAGGCATCCCGTCCATGACCGATCGCACCTCGTTCTTCACACTGGCGCTCTTGAAGGCACCGATTGCCGAGCCCACCGTGCCGGGCTTTGTGTCACG
>CAYSXG010000715.1:0-1801 GCA_964434895.1 uncultured Solibacteraceae bacterium
CCGATGGGGTCTTGAACGCTGCTGGCCGGAATGCCATCCGTGAGGCAGGTCCAGACCCAATCCGAAGTGGACGCAACGTCGGCGTTGTCGCAGCGCCAAAGGCCCCCGCCGCCGAACCCGACGTAGAGGCGCTTGGGATTCGTCGGATGGGGCAGGATGGCCGTCACCCGCCCGCTATCTCGATCCGGGTCCGAAGCACTTCCAGAAAAGTGGGTCCCGTCGAAGGGCCCCAGGTTCTGCCAGACCGGCGAAAAGGTCGCCGCGGCCAGGGTGGCCGCGGCGAGGGACTGCCGCTTCTTGAAGGCCTTCGTACCCGGAATCCGGTCCCCCCATTTTTGCACCTCCGTTTTCGCCCGGAGGGCCTTGAAGCGGAGGTATTCCCGGGAGGGCCGACCGCCGTACCAGCGCTCCATGGCCTTGGCGCGTTCCAGAGGGTCATCGTGGTCCAGGATCCGCCCCGCCCCGCCCTCCGCGGCCTTGAGACCCAGGCCCGATATCCATAAAATCACGATCAAAAAATAATTCTGATGCTTCACCACAAGCTCCGGAGCTATTCAAATAAACACCTTGCGCACCATCACCCTCCAAAAGGTTCAAAAGGGGTGCACAAATTCCCATCAAATCATGACCTCATGCTACCTCATGGGCGAAATCCTGGCGTGGGTTTTCGATCCCCTCGGCCGCCGTACCCAAATAGCCGGGTCATCCGCGAGGATGGGCCAGCCTCGACCGAACGTGGATCAGGTTGATCCGAGCCCGGCCCCGTGGGACGCTGGACTGTTTTCTTTGCATGAGGAGCCACGCCATGGCCGAGACCGCGACCCCCTCCATCCCCGCCCAGGGCGAGAAGATCCGCATCGAGGGCGGGAAGCTGATCGTTCCCGATAACCCGATCATCCCCTTCATCGAAGGCGACGGCACGGGCCCGGACATCTGGCGCTCCTCCGTGCGCGTGCTCGACGCGGCCGTAGCCAAGGCCTACGGCGGCAAGCGGAAGATCCAGTGGATGGAGGTCTACGCCGGCGAGAAGAGCTTCAAGGCCTTCGAGACCTGGCTGCCGGACGAGACCGTGCAGGCCTGCAAGGACTACCTCGTTTCCATCAAGGGCCCCCTCACCACCCCCGTGGGCGGCGGCATCCGCAGCCTCAACGTGGCCCTGCGCCAGATGCTGGACCTCTACGTCTGCCTGCGCCCCGTCCAGTGGTTCAAGGGCGTGCCCAGCCCCGTGAAGCACCCCGCCAAGGTGAACATGGTGATCTTCCGCGAGAACTGCGAGGACATCTATGCGGGCATCGAGTTCGAGCAGGGCAGCGAAGGGAACCTTAAGCTCCAGGCCTTCCTGAAGGAGAATTTCCCCAAGGAGTTCGCCAAGGTCCGCTTCCCCGAGACCTCCGGCCTCGGCATCAAGCCCGTCAGCAAGGAGGGCACCGAGCGCCTGGTGCGCGCGGCCATCCAGTACGCCCTCGACAACAACCGCAAGAGCGTCACGATCGTCCACAAGGGCAACATCATGAAGTTCACCGAGGGCGGCTTCCGCGACTGGGGCTACGAGCTGGCCCAGCGGGAATTCGGCGCGGTGGAGATCGACGGCGGGCCCTGGTGCAAGCTGCCGAACGGCATCGTCATCAAGGACGCCATCGCCGACATCACCCTCCAGCAGGTCCTGACCCGCCCCGAGGACTTCGACGTCATCGCCACCCTGAACCTCAACGGCGACTACCTCAGCGACGCCCTGGCGGCCCAGGTGGGCGGCATCGGCATCGCCCCCGGCGGCAACATCAACTACGTCACGGGCCACGCC
>CAYSXG010000716.1:0-1794 GCA_964434895.1 uncultured Solibacteraceae bacterium
TGGAGGGCCAGTGCAGGCCCGTGGCGATGGGGGCCGTCACCACGGGGCCCCCGGTCTGGGAGCTGGTCTCCAGCGTGGTCCCGAAGGCGTAGTCGGAACGGAAGGCCGTCCGATGGACCAGCCCCAGGTTCCAGGTGGGCCACCGCCACAGAAGCCCGAGGTTGTAGTTGCTCCCGTCCATGCGGTTGCTCTGGGAGAAGTTCACGTAGGACGTGGCGTCGGGGGTGGTCTTGGAGCTGCGGGAATCCAGGTCCCAGTTCCCCCGCCAGAGGTTCGCGGAGATCCCGACCAGAACCCTTTGGGAGAGCTCGTAGGCCAGGGACAGGGCGTAGATATCGATCTGTCCCGACTGGCTGATGCTCTGGAAGAGGTGGTTCGAATTCGAGGCGGGGCCCGCGGGCAGGGGGGTCTCCAGCAGGTTCCTGGAGTCCTTCTCCCCCAGGGCGATGAGGCGCTGGAGGCTGAGCTGGAGGGCCAGCGTGCGGTTCCCCACCCGGATGGGGGCGATGGCGGAGACCAGCAGGGGGTCGAAGCGGGAGCTGGAGATGAGGGAGTCGCTGACCTGCAGGTTCCGGGTCCCCGCGGTGGCGGCCACGTCCTCGTAGGCCACGCTCTGGTTCACGCCCCTCCCGACGAAGCTGATCTCCGGTTTCAGGAGCTGCGCCAGGCCGGCGGGATTGAAGGACACGGCGGTGGCGTCGTCGGCCACGGCGATGAAGGCGCCCCCCAGGCCCATGGCGCGGGCCCCGGCCCCCTGCACGGTGAAGGCGGTCCGCGACTGCTCCGAAATGATGATCCCGATGGGAGCCTGGGCCCCGAGGAAGGCCCAGGCCCACCCCGACAAGGCGAGGGCGCGGAGGGATCTGGATGCGGCAGGGGGCATGGACCTCACCGGAGCATTCCATCATGGCTTCGGCCCCGGACCTAGGGTGCCGTTTTGGGCCCCGGCGATCAGAAGGGGGTGAGGACGGTCCGAATCTGGCGGGAGAGCTCGTCCATCCAGGCGTAGCGCTTGGCGTACATGGACCGCTTGTTGGGCTTGATCTCCTCCCCCGAGCGCCGGGGGGTCCGCAGGGGGACGCGGAACCAGCCGTCCGGCAACGCCTCCGCCCCGGCCTCGAGCCAGAGCTCGTCGTATTCGAAGCGGACCTTCTTCGAGGAACCGAAGCCCTTGGAGCCGTACACGTGGAGGCGACCGCCCACGCCCAGGAGGCCCTTCACCCGCAGGGCCCGGGCGATCTCCTGGGCCAGCAGCACCATCATCATCTTGGGCCGAAGCCCGTGCATGGCCTTGGTGGCCTCCTTGATGATGTCCTCGGCCCCCCCTTTGCGGCCCTGGAGCGCGCCGATCCTCGCCACCCACCCCTCGGACTCGAGGTGCTCGAAGGAGAGGGCGAAGGAGCTGATGGATCCGGGATACTTCTCGAACTCCAGGAAGACCCCGAGCTCACCTTCCTTCCGGAACTGCGGATCCGAGCATATGCGCACGCAGGCGCCCCCGACCTTGTCGAGGTGGAAGCGGGTCAGGAGGATCCCCCCCGGCCGCAGGGCCGCCTCCCGCAGCGCCCCGCCCTGGGCCTGAAGGAAGGCGTAGGTGTCCCGGATCACCTTGACCCGGCGCTCCCACCCCCATCGCAGGGACATGTAGGAGCCCAGCGGGCGGAAGGCCAGGCGGGGCGAGGCTTCCACGAAGGGGCGCAGCTCCGGGGAGTCCAGGGACGCGAACCATGCCCGGGCGGCCGCCTGCCGGAAGGCCGCGGTCGCGGCCCAGCGGAGGTGGCGCCGGAAGTCCTT
>CAYSXG010000717.1:0-1790 GCA_964434895.1 uncultured Solibacteraceae bacterium
GCCAGGACAATTTCTTCGAGCTGGGGGGCCACTCCCTGTTGGCGGTGAAGGTGATTTCGCGCCTGCGCCAGGCCCTGGACATGGAGATCGCCCTGGGGGACCTCTTTGCGCGTCCGGGCCTCGCGGACTTCGCCCGGGGCATCGAGCGAAGGCCCCGGGTGGAGCTGCCGCCCATCACGGCGTTGGAGGGAGGGGGCTGGCCGGCCCTGTCCTTCGCGCAGCAGCGGCTGTGGTTCCTGACGAAACTGGAGGGGGCCCGCGAGACCTACCACGTTCCCGGAGGCCTGAGGCTGCGGGGGGACCTGGACACCGGGGCCCTGCGCCGGGCCCTGGACCGGATCGTGGCCCGGCACGAGGCGCTGCGGACGACCTTCGTGGAGATCGATGGCGAAGCGGTGCAGCGGATCGCTTCGGTGGAGGAAGACGGTTTCGAGCTGATCGAAGCGGATCTGCGGAGCTGCCTCGACGTGGAAGGGGAGCTGGAGCGCCAGGGAGTGGAGGAGGCGAGAGCCCCCTTCGACCTGGAGCGAGGCCCCCTGATCCGGGGCCGGATCCTGCGGGTGGGCGAGGAGGAGCACGCGCTGCTGATCACCCTCCACCACATCGTTTCCGACGGGTGGTCCATGGGGGTGCTCATGGACGAGATGGGGGCCCTGTACGAGGCGTTTAGGCGCGGGGAGGGGGATCCCCTGCCGGCGCTGGAGGTGCAGTACAAGGACTACGCGGCCTGGCAGCGGACGTGGATGGCGGGGGAAGTGCTGCAGCGGCAGGCGGACTTCTGGAAGGAGCACCTGGCCGGGGCGCCGGAAGTCCTGGACCTGCCCGTGGATCACGCGCGTCCGGCCCACCAGGACTACGCGGGGGCCTTCGTGGAGATGGGGCTCGGGGCGGAACTGACGGAGGGGCTCCGGGCGCTGAGCCAGCGCCACGGGACGACGCTGTACATGACGCTGCTGACGGGGTGGGGGATCCTGCTGGGGCGGCTGTCGGGCCAGGAGGACCTGGTGGTGGGGACGCCGGTGGCCAACCGGGGGCACTTGGAGATCGAAGGCCTGATCGGGTTTTTTGTGAACACGCTGGCGCTGCGGCTGGACCTTTCGGGCTCGCCGACGGTGGGGGAGCTGCTGAACCGGGTGAAGGCCCGGGCCCTGGCGGCCCAGCACCACCAGGACCTCCCCTTCGAGCAGGTGGTGGAGATCGTGCGTCCGGCGCGGAGCCTGGCGCACAGCCCGCTGTTCCAGGCGATGTTCGTGTGGCAGAACGCGCCGGGGGGCAGGCTGGAGCTGGCGGGGCTGGAGCTCTCCCCCCTGGCGGGGCCGCCGCACCGGACCTCGAAATTCGATTTGAGCCTGGTCCTCGGGGAAGGGACGGAGGGCATCGTGGGGGGCGTGGAGTACGCGACGTCGCTGTTCGAGCGGGGGACCATCGAGCGGTACTTCGGGTACCTGAGGAAGGTGCTGGAAGGGATGGTGGCGGACGACGCGCAGCGGGTGGACCGGTTGGCCCTGATGAGCGAGGAGGAGCGCCACCGGGTGCTGGTGGAATGGAACGCGACGGAGGAGGGCTATCCCGCGGACCTCTGCATCCACGAGCTCTTCGAGGCCCAGGCGGCGAAGGCGCCGGAGGCGGTGGCGCTGGTGCAGGAGGGGCGGAGGCTTTCCTACGGGGAGCTGAACGCGCGGGCCAATGGCCTGGCGCCGCACCTGCGGGAACTGGGGGTGGGTCCCGACGCGCGGGTGGCACTCGGCGTGGAGCGGGGGCTCGAGGTGGGGGGGGCCCTGCTGGGGGGG
>CAYSXG010000718.1:0-1790 GCA_964434895.1 uncultured Solibacteraceae bacterium
CCCGAGGGCCGGGCGGGCTTCACGCCCGCCCCCGGCCCGCCGGGAAGAAGCCCACACTCGGGAGCAGGTTGGTGACGGCGCGGTTCAGATCCGGACGCCTCGTGCTGGCGGCCGGAATGAGCTGGGCGCCCCTGGGGGCCCAGGCCCCGGCGGACCCGGACCCGGAGGTCGCCGAGGCCCTGGCGGCCCTCCAGGAGGCCTTCCGGGCCCGCCACCCCCAGGACCTCCAGCGCCTCGCCTCCCTCATGAACGTCTCGGTGGTCTCGGCCTCCAATCGCCTCGAGCAATGGTGGGGAGCCCCCGCCCAGATCCAGACCATCACCCGGGAGGACATCCTTCTGCGAGGCTATCGGGACCTTTCCGAGGCCCTGGACGACCTGCCGGGCATGGATCTGGCCCGCCACTACGGGGACACCAACTTCAAGGACTACTGGCGCGGCTACCGCAACACCCACGGCGATCCCTACCTGGTGCTCGTGGACGGCCGCATCGCCAACGATCTTTGGATCCTCCAGGGCCAGGCCACCCTCGCCGCGATCCCCCTATCGATGATCGAGCGGCTGGAGGTGGTCTACGGCCCCACCTCCGTGCTCTACGGGCCCAACGCCATGATGGGGGTGCTCAACATCGTCACCATCCGCAACCAGGCCCAGGAGGGACCCCGCACCTGGGGCAGCTTGGGCGCCGGCAACCTGGCCTTCCGCTCCCTGGACCTCACCCACTTCCTCAAGCGGGGGACCTGGAGCCTTCGTCTTTCCGCCAAGCTCCAGGATTCCCGCACCGACGAACGGAACAGCGGGACCTACGAATACACCCGGGGGAGCTACCGGGACGATCCCCGCATCTGGGCCCGGGGCTTCCTGGAGAACGGGGGACTGGAGCTCCGGGATCCGCCCCCCCTCCGGACCCGGGCCCTGGAAGCCTCCTTCTTCGGCCAGGACACGGAATTCGGGATCCGCTACCTGGAACGGGATTCGGGCTACGCCCTGACCTACGCCCGGGACCAGATGCAGCCCAACGGCCGGTGGATCGATCCCCTCTTCGAAGCCCACCTTCGCCAAACCTGGACCTGGCGCCCGGACCTGGAGGCCACCACCACCCTCCGGTGGAGGCAGGACGGCTTCCCGCGGCGGAACTGGGACCTCGAGGCCTACTACGACCCTCAGCAGCACAGCTTCCTCAACCGCTTCAGCCGCTGGCGCACCCACAACCAGGAGTTCTCCCTCAAGCAGGACCTCGATTGGTGGATCGACTGGCGCTGGTCCCTGAACGCCGGCTTCCAGTGGGAGCACCGGGACCTGCAGCGGGCCTACGACGCGGACGCGGACTTCTACCCCATCGACCAGGCGGTGATCCCCCCCCTGCTGCCGGAGCGCACCTCCAGCGGGAACCGCACCCAGCTCAAGGTCTGGGGCGCCTACGTCCAGGCGCGGCTGCGGCTGGAGGAGGGCCACCTCCTGCACCTGGGCCTGCGGCGCGACGAGCATCCCGTCTTCGGCGGCACCACCCACGCGCGGATGGGCTACACGGGCCGGATCGGGGCCCTGGGCCTGAAGCTGCTCTACGGCGAGGCCTCCCAGGAACCCAGCCCCCGCACCCTCTACGGCGGCTTCCTGCAGGCCGGCAGCAACCCCGACCTCCGCCCGGAGCGCTCGCGCACCTGGGAGGCGGTGCTCAGCTACGGCGAAGGGCCCCTGCTCCAGACCCTGGACGTCTACCACGTCCGCAACCGAGACCCCGTCACCTACCTCCAGAACCTGGGCACCCGCCCCGTGGCGGGGGCCCGACAC
>CAYSXG010000719.1:0-1769 GCA_964434895.1 uncultured Solibacteraceae bacterium
AACGAGCGCTACATGAGCATCTTCACCATCGCCCAGTGGGGCGGTAATCAGCAGCCTCCTGGTATCCTGCCTCTTCCCTGAGCTCCCCGTCCCGGGACCCCTGGAACCGCAAACCTGGAGAATCCATGTCCGACCTCGTCGCCCACATCACCGACACCGACTTCCCCACCACCGTGCAGCAGGGCGTGACCCTCGTGGACTTCTGGGCCCCCTGGTGCGGCCCCTGCCGCATGATCGCCCCCGTCCTGGACGAGCTGGCCGGCGAGCTGGAAGGCAAGGCGAAGATCGTGAAGATCAACGTGGACGAGAACCCCGAAGTGGCCGGCTCCTACGGCATCATGAGCATCCCCACCCTGATCCTCTTCAAGGACGGGAAGGCCGTGAACAAGATCGTGGGCGGGCAACCCAAGCCCCAGCTGAAGGCCTTCATCGAAGCCGCGCTGTAAGCGCGGGACCCTCCACGCGAAGCGGGCGCCCCAGGGCGCCCGCTTTGTATTAGGGAACTGAGAGCTGACAGCTGATGGCTGACAGCTTCTACTTCCGATACAGCACCATGTGGATCTGGTTGCCTTCCTCGTTGAAGGAGACCTCGTCCATGACCAGCTGGATGAGCGGCAGGCCGCGCCCGCAGTGGCGATCCTCGTGGGCGGCGTCCTCGGGGCTGCCCACGGAGGAGACGTCGAAGCCCGGCCCCTGGTCCGTGATCCGCAGCTCGAAGCGGTCCATCTCCAGCAGGGTCTCCACGTCCACGGTGCGGGCGGCGAAGGCCGGGTCCCCCAGGCGCTTGGCCCGGAGCTCCATGTAGGGATCGTTCTCCGAGAGCAGATCGCCCTTCAGATCCGAATCCAGCTCCAGGTTGCCGTGCTCCAGGGCGTTCACCAGGGCCTCATGGAAGGCCATGGCCACCACGTCCACGTTCTGGTCCGTGGCGAAACCGAGCGGAACCAAGCGTTCGGTGAGATGGCGCATGAGGCTGGGGATGTCCAGCTCGTCGGAGCGGAAGAGGAAGTGCCGGTCCTCGCTGACCAGTCCCTTCAGGCCCGCCTGGCCCAGGCGGAAGTCCCGGTGGGTATCCACAAGGTGGTAGACGCTCTTGATCATGTCCTTGAGGGCCAAGGGCTTCATGAAAAAGTTGGCCGCGCCCAGGCGCATGGCCTTGATGGCGTAGTCCACGGAGCTCTCGGCGGTCATGAGCACCACCGGCAGGTGGGGCCGCGAGGTCTTCACGCGGTGGATGACGTCGAAGCCGTCCAGGCCCTCCATGTTGATATCGGACATCACCAGGTCGAAGGGGGGCGCCCCGGACTCCTCCAGCAGCCCCAGGGCCACGCGGCCATCGGAGAAGGGGTGGACCACCATGCCGTGCGCCCGCAGGGCCTCCTGGACCATCTCCAGGACCGAACGGTCGTCGTCGATCAGCAGCACATGGGGCGGGACCACGCTCATGCCGGAATACTCCTAAATGGATGGTGAAGAATCCTAACGAGGCCCGGGTGCTTGTGGAAGCAGATGTTCGATCAGGGACCAGCTGCGGTCCAATGCGCCCATGAGAGCTTCCAGCGCCTGGGGGGGATGTCTGTCGTTACGGCCCCGGCGGCTCGAAAGATGAGTCCCGCAGCGCGAGGCGAGTTCGCCGAGGGGCGCGACCTCCAAGGCCCCTGCGGCGCGCAGGGGTTCCACCAGGTCCTCGAAGTTGGCGTAGCCCGGCCCGATGATCGTCGGCACGCCGAGACGCAGCGGTTCCAGCGGATTGTGGCCGCCCGATGCCG
>CAYSXG010000720.1:0-1766 GCA_964434895.1 uncultured Solibacteraceae bacterium
TGGCGCTCCTCGAGGTGCTGGTGCAGCGCCGTCCAGCGCGGGTGTTCCCGGGCGGGGGCGAAGAGGGGCGAGCTCTCGTACCAGTGGGTGCAGCCGAAGCCCTGGGCGAAGGCCCGCCCCGCGCTGTCGATGGCCAGGTCGCGGCGGCCCAGGAAAGCGTAGGCCTCGGCCATCTTGAAGGTGAGCTCGCCGTCCGGGATGCGCAGGGAGCCGCGGTCCTCCTCCATCTTCTGCAGCCGCGCAAGCCCATCGGCGCTGCGTCCATCCAGAGCCGCGTCATAGACCGCGCAGAGGTCGCGGAAGGGTATGGAGAGTTCAGGGATGGCCGCGCCTTCGGCGAAATAGGGCTTGGCGCGGGCGCGGTCCTCGCCGAGCAGCCTCAGGTAGCCGAGGTAGAAGAGGAGCACCGGATCCCGCCGGGTCTGCACCGCCGCCTGGAGGCTCTGCTCGAAGCGGGCCCACTGCTCCGTGTAGAGCCAGGTGTTCTCGGTAAACCAACCCGTCGTGTCCGGGAAGGGTTCCAGGAGCGAAGCCCGGGCGCGCAGGGCAGCCCGGGCGCCCTCCAGCAGGCCCGAGGTGCGTCCCGCGTAGGCCAGGCCCGAGTAGAGGTCGGGCACCCAAGGCCGCCGGCGGCGGGCCTCCACCAGACCCCGCAGGGCTTCACGCTGGTTGCCCACGTCGGTCTCCATCATGCCCCGCAGGAAGGCCGCGCGCGGATAGCCCGGCACCAAGGCCAAGGCCTTGTCGAAGGCGTCCAGAGCCTGGTTTTGCGGCAGGGTCGCCACCTCCCCAGGGCTCACCCAGAAGCTGCGGTAGAGCTGCTCCCCCAGCACCGTCCAAGCAGCCGCGCTGCCGGGCTCCACCGCCACCAGCTCTTGGGAGCTTTGGAGGAAACCCAGGGCCTGCCGGTCATCGGCCACAGACATGGCCCGCATCAGCAGCCAGAAGCGGGCAGGGTCCTTGGGGGCCAGCCGCTCGGCGCCCCGGAAGTTGGAGGGGAGCGGCCACTTCCGTAGGACGAGCCGCAGGGTCTGCTCCGGAGGCCCCGCGGGCAGGGAGAGGTTGCGCCACGCCCTGCCCTCCAGCTGGCCGCCTACGGTGTTCCACGAGAGGACGAGCGACAAGGCGTCGCCCTCCCTGCGCCCGGCCACCTTCATCAGCAGGTCGCTGCCACGCATCTGGCGCAGCAACTCGGGTCCGGGCTGGTCCGGCGTCCCCAGCAGCGTCGCGCCGGCGGAGACTTCCATGGCGTCCGCCAGCAACCTCGCCACCCCCGGGCCCACGCTGGGATCCAGGCCCTCCACCCCAGCGTTGAGGAGCAGCACCCGCGGCGGCGGCTGGACCCTGAAGGTCCGCACCAGGAACCAGGCGACGGGCACGGCGACCAGGACCGCCAGGGCCGCGCGCGAGGTCCAGGATCGAAGGGAGAAGCTCATGGGATATGGGATCATTGTCGCAGACACCTGGGAACCCGCATGGACCGCAAACGGCTGAAGGACGAAGTCTTCATGAACATGGCGATGGAGCTGAGCCGCCTGGGCACCTGCTGCCGGCTGAAAGTGGGCTCCGTGCTGCTGCGCCCGGATGGGGGCATCGCCGCCGCGGGCTTCAACGGGGCCCTTCCCGGCATGGCCCACTGCACGCCGGAGACCTGCAACGAGGGCACCCGGTGCCTTCATACCAGCCACGCCGAGGAGAACGCCCTCAGCTTCTCCGACGGCCCCGTCGCCACGGCCTACGTCACCCACGAGCCCTGCCTCACCTGC
>CAYSXG010000721.1:0-1764 GCA_964434895.1 uncultured Solibacteraceae bacterium
GAGGCGTCGGAGGCGGTGGCGCGGCTGCCGCTGATGACGGAGGCGGAGCGGGAGGCGGTGCTGGAAGGCTGGAACGCCACGGAGGCGGCCTATCCCGAAGCCTGCGTGCACGAGCTGTTCGAGGCCCAGGCGGCGCGGACTCCGGAGGCCGTGGCCGTGGTGCAGGGGGAGCGGAGCCTGACCTATGGCGAGCTGGACGCCCGGGCCGAGGCCCTGGCCCGACGCCTGCGGGCCCTGGGCGTGGGGCCCGACGCGCGGGTGGCCATCTGCACCGGCCGCACGCTGGAAATGATCGTGGGGCTGGTGGCCATCCTCAAGGCGGGCGGAGGCTACGTCCCCCTGGATCCCGCCTATCCCGTCGAGCGCCTGAAGGCCATGCTGGCGGACTGCGAGCCGGTGGCCCTCCTGGTCCAGGGCCCGCTCCGGGAAGCCTTCGTGGGCCAGGGCACGCCGGTCCTCGACCTGGACCAGGAGCCTGCGGAGTTGGAGGGGCAGCCTGAAGCGAGACCCGTCGCCCCTGGGCCCGACCACCTGGCCTACGCCATCTACACCTCGGGCTCCACGGGCCTTCCCAAGGGCGTGGCCATGCCCCATCGCCCCCTGGTGAACCTGCTGCACTGGCAGATGGAGCGCTCCGGGACCCCCCAGACCACGCTGCAATTCGCCGCCCCGGGCTTCGACGTGTCCTTCCAGGAGATCTTCAGCACCCTCTGTTCCGGGGGCCGTCTGGTCCACCTCCCGGAGGAGACGCGGCTCAATCCCGCAGAGCTCTTCCGCTTCATCTGCGAGCAGGGGATCCAGCGGGTCTTCCTGCCCTTCGTGGCCCTGGGGGTCCTGGCGGACGGCTTCGCCGCTTGTGCGGACGGGCCCGAAGGGCAGGGGGGCCTTTCCTGCGCGCTGGAGGAGGTCATCACCGCCGGCGAGCAGCTGCGCATCGAGCCCAAGATCCTCCGCTTCTTCGAGGCCTTCCCCCAGTGCCGCCTGGACAACCAGTACGGTCCCACGGAGACCCACGTCGTCAGCGCGCACCTTCTGGCTTCCTCCCGGGAGGCATGGCCGGCCCTGCCGTCCATCGGCCGCCCCATCGCCAACGACCGGATCTACCTGCTGGACGGCATGGGCCAGCCCGTGCCGGTCGGCGTGGCCGGGGAGCTGTACCTGGGCGGCGTCGGGGTGGCCCGGGGTTACCTGAACCGCCCGGAGCTCACGGCGGAGCGCTTCCTCGAGGACCCCTTCTCGAAGGCGCCCGGGGCCCGGATGTACAAGACCGGCGACCTGGGCCGCTGGCTGCCCGACGGCACCATCGAGTTCCTGGGCCGCATGGACGCGCAGATCAAGCTGCGCGGTTACCGCATCGAGCTGGGCGAGATCGAGGCCGCGCTGCTCGCGCACCCGGCCGTGCGCGAGGCCGCCGTGAAGCTGGTCGAGCCCCCCTCCGGCGACAAGCGGCTGGCCGGCTACGTCGTCGCGCGTGAGCGGTCCGACGCGTTGCCAGGCGAGCTGCGGGCCCTCGAACCCGCTCCGCCAACTCCATAACGCCCACAACCTGGACCTTCTCCACCCTTAAGGGTATTCTAAAGTAATTAAGAATCATTCGCATTTGTGGATGACAGACATGTCCGGGATCGACCGCTGGGCGCCGGGGGCGCTCGGCACCAGGGGACGGAGGGAGAGTGCCAAACCCAATCTCGACCTGCTCGGCATTCCCGGGGGCGTCCCGATCATCACACGAGACCAGGTGGAGCACGCTAAGCCCGATCCCGA
>CAYSXG010000722.1:0-1754 GCA_964434895.1 uncultured Solibacteraceae bacterium
TCCAGCGGGCCCCCCGGGACTGCAGGATCTCCGCGCCCTCCCGCCCGTTCCGCTGGGCGGAGAAGTCCCGGAATTCCAGCTGGGTCAGGGGGGTGCCGGGGGCGGGGCGGGGAGCCTCGCCCCCCTGGGCCTGGCCCTCCCAGCCGTCCTCCCGCTGGAAGCGGATGGGGCGCTCGAAGCGCACCTGCCCCGGATCCAGCTCCGCCCGCTGAGCCTGGACGCGTCCCCCCTCCACCTCGGCCCTCACCTCGTCCAGCCGGGCGCGGACGAAGCCGGGCTCCGCCCACAGGCTGTCGGATTCCAGGGCCCGCAGGGCCCCGGGGCCCGAGGCGGTCCACTTCACGGGCCCCTTCGGCACGGAGAGGTGGCCCCGGGCATCCCGGCGCCAGCCCACCGGCAGGTCCCAGCGGCCCCGGGATCCCCCGTCCAGCTCCTCCCAGGCCAGGGGGGCCAGGCCCTCCCAGACTCCCTGGTTCCAGCGCAGGGCCGGCCCCTGCTGGGCCACCCTCCCCCGGCCCAGCAGGGGGGCCGAAGGCCCGCCGGGGGCGGCCACGGACTGGATCCCCAGGGGGCCGTCCAGGGTCCAATAGCCCGTCCGCCGGCGGGCCGAGGGGGCCTGCATCCGCCACCAGACCTCGGATTCCTCCAACCTCCCCCGGACCCCGCTGAGGTAGAGGTCCTCCTCGGCCCCGTGGATGGCCTCGTAGTCCAGGACGAAGCGGCCCGCCCCCAGCTGCTCCGTCAAGGTGCCGAGGCTGCCCTTGGGCCCGGTGAAGAGATCGTTGGCGGTGTGGGGCTGGAGGGCCCGGGGTCCGCGCATCAGGAAGTAGCCGCTGAAGACCAGGGTCCCCCCCAGCACCCCCAGGCCCAGCAGCCGCCAGGCCGGGTGCCGGGTGGGGGGGAGGGGCCAGGCGCTCATTCCGCCTCCCGGGGGCCCACCTCTTCCTCCACCAGCCAGCTGCGGCCCCAGCGGGGATGGTCCTGGGGGCTGGCCGCCAGGCGGACCCGCTCCCCCGGAACGAAGGGCCGGCCCCGCTCGGCGCCGAAGAACCAGGTGAGGGGGTCCGGATGCTCCTGCATCCGCAGCTTCCAGTGCCCTTCGCCGAAGACCTGCGCCGGGCCCGCCAGGGTGCCCTCCACCACCACCGCCGGCGGCGGGAAGGCCTGGCCGAAGGGCTCCAGGCGGGCCAGGGCCTCGTCGTCCGGGATCAGGGCCGGATCCTCGCCGTCCAGGGCCAGGCCCGGCTCCCGGCGCAGCCGGGCCTGCAGGGTGGCCCCCTTGATGAGGGCCTGGCGCACGAAGGGCAGGCGGGCCAATTCGAAACTCATGCCCGCGGCGGCCCGGTGCCCGCCGCCGGAGAGGAGGAAGGGCTGGGCCAGCTGCAGGAGCTCCCCCAGATCGAAGCCCTCCGGGGCCCGCAGGCTGCACTGGGCCACCCCCTCCAGCACCGTGCAGACGGCGGTGGGCTTCCCGGAATCCCGCATGCGCTGCCCGGCCACGATGCCGAGGACCCCCTTGTGGGCCTCCGGGTCCACCACCAGGTCGAAGGCCTGGCCGTCCGGGGGCCCCAGGCTGGCCGCCAGGGCCCGCTGGATCCGGCGGCGCTCGCCGTTCAGGGCCTCCACCCGCTCCACCAGGCGCTGGGCCTCGGCGGGGTCCTTGGTCAGCAGCAGGCGCACCGCGTCCTCGGCCCCGCCCATGCGCCCGACGGCGTTGAGGCGCGGCCCCACGCCGAAGGCGAGGTCCTGGGCCC
>CAYSXG010000723.1:0-1752 GCA_964434895.1 uncultured Solibacteraceae bacterium
CTCCAGGTCCTTCAAGGGAAGGAGGCGGTCCAGGACCGGCGTGCAGGGGCGATGGTTCACCGCCAGTTCCAGCCGCTGGCGGAGGGCCAGGAGGATCTCCTCGGCGTGGCGTCCGTCGGGCACGCGGGGGTCGCCGACGGCGCCGAAGAGGATGGCGTCGCAGCCGTCCCGCAGCCTTTCGAAGGCGGACTGGGGCAGGGTCTCGCCATTGGCCAGGTAGTGATCCGCCCCATAGGGGAGGCTCTCCCATTCGAGGCTTCGCCCGCGGGCCCTGGCCCAGGCCAGCAAGGGCAGCGCCTCGGCCACGACCTCAGGGCCGACGCCGTCCCCGGCCAGGATCGCGATGCGGATGGGCTGGTCCACGATGATTCCTTGAAGCTACCTTCCTCGAAGGTGACACAATTCGATGCGAGGTCGTGGAGGCCGACATGATGATGAGACGAGGTGCCGCCGTGGGAATCTTCGCCATGCTGGGTCTGAGCGCGGGCGCGACGGACCTGAAGGAGGGCCAGCCGGCCCCGGCCATCAGCGCCCCGGACCAGGACGGGAAGGCCATCTCTCTTGCGGAGTTCAAGGGCAAGGCGAACGTGGTCCTGTATTTCTACCCGAAGGACGACACGCCGGGCTGCACCAAGGAGGCCTGCAGCTTCCGGGACGGCTACGCCACCCTCCAGAAGACCGGGGCGGTGATCCTGGGCGTGAGCGCTGATGACGTGAAGAGCCACAAGGCCTTCGCCGAGAAGTTCCACCTGCCCTTCAGCCTATTGGCGGACCCGGACAAGAAGATCATCGACGCCTATGGCGTGCGGATGCCCGTCTTCGGCATCGCCAAGCGGGTCACCTTCGTCATCGATAAGGGCGGTGTCATCCGCAAGATCTTCCTGGGGGTGGATCCCAAGGGCCACGACCAGGAAGTGCTCGCGGCCCTCAAGGCCCTTTCCTGACCTTCACAATCCTTGACATTGTGGGTCGGCCCTCCGACCGGCTATGCTTTTTACATCCACCGAGGTTGCAGGATGGTGTTTTTCAATCACGCCACGAGGCAGATGACGGCCAAGATCGTCTATTACGGCCCCGGTCTGTGCGGAAAGACCACCAACCTCAACACCATCTACGGCAAGACGAGCCAGAAGGCCCGCGGCGAGATGGTGAGCCTCAACACCGAGACGGACCGCACGCTGTTCTTCGACCTGCTGCCCATGGACGTGGGCATGGTGGGCGGATTCAAGACCAAGCTGCAGCTCTACACCGTGCCCGGCCAGGTCTTCTACAACAGCACCCGGAAGCTGGTGCTGAAGGGCGTGGACGGCATCGTCTTCGTGGTGGATAGCCAGACGCCCATGCTGGACGCCTGCAAGGAGAGCTACCAGAACCTGCAGGAGAACCTGCGGGAGCTGGGCCTGAAGATCGACGAGATCCCCCTCGTGTATCAGTGGAACAAGCGGGACCTCAAGAATGTGGTGGCGGTCGATGAACTGGAACGCTCCTTCAATCCCCGCGGCCTCCCCAGCTACCAGGCCGTCGCCTCGGACGGATCTGGCGTCTTCGAGACCCTGCGCGGCGTCACCAAGCTGGCCCTGGGCCACATCAAGACCCACGTCCTGGGCGAAGGTGACAACGTGGCGGCCCCGGCTGCTCCTGCCCCCGCTCCTGCCGCGCCTCCTCCGGCTGCGGCGGCTGCGACCTCCGCGCCCACGCCCGCCAAGGCCCTGACCCTGTCGGACCTGCCCTCCGTGTCGGACATCCTGGATC
>CAYSXG010000724.1:0-1744 GCA_964434895.1 uncultured Solibacteraceae bacterium
ACCCCTTCGGACACCTCGGCGCCCTGGGCCCGAAGGATGGCGAGGCCTCCCCCGTCCACCCGGGGATTGGGGTCGCGCACCCCCACCACCACCCGCCCCACGCCGGCCTGCAGCAGGGCTTCCGTGCAGGGGGGGGTGCGGCCGTGGTGGCAGCAGGGCTCGAGGGTCACGTAGGCGGTGGCCCCCCGGGGGTCCTCGCCCCGGGTCTCCGCGTCCCGCAGGGCCATGATCTCGCCGTGGGGATCCCCGGCCCGGGTATGGACGCCCCGCCCGAGGACGCGGTCCCCGCGCACCAGCAGGCAGCCCACGGGGGGGTTGGGGCTGGAGAGGCCCACGCCCTTCAGGCCCTCCCGGAGGGCCAGGGCCATGAAGCGCTCGTCCCCCGCCAGAGCTTCGGGGTCCGGGAAGGGACCGCCGCAGGCCAGCTCCCAGGCGAGGGTGGGGGTGAGTTCAGGCATGGAAGGCTCGATCATGCATCCAGCAGCCCGTCCACGAAGGCTTCGGGGTCGAAGGGGATGAGATCGTCCACCCCCTCCCCCACGCCCACGAAGGTGATGGGGAGCCGGAGGCGCTCCAGGATGGGGACCACCACGCCCCCCCGGGCGCTGCCGTCCAGCTTGGTGAGCACCAGGTCCGTGACCCCGGCGGTCTGCTTGAAGGCCTCGGCCTGCTGCAGGCCGTTCTGGCCCGTGGTGGCGTCCAGGACCAGGAAGACCCGGTGCGGGGCTTCGGGGATCACCTTTTGGAGGGAGCGGCGGATCTTGTCCAGCTCCTTCATGAGGTGGTCCTTGGTGTGCAGGCGTCCTGCGGTGTCGATGAGCACCCAGGGGGTGCCCTTGGCCTTGGCGCTGCTGGCCCCGTCGAAGGCGATGGCCGCGGGGTCGCCGCCCATCTGGTTGCGGATCACCGGGACGCCGGCCCTCTCCCCCCAGCGTTCCAGCTGATCGATGGCGGCGGCCCGGAAGGTGTCCCCGGCCACCACCAGGACCCCCTCCCCCCGCCCCTTCAGGTGGGCCGCCAGCTTGCCGAGGGTGGTGGTCTTGCCCACGCCGTTGACCCCCACCAGCACCAGCACCTGGGTGCCTCCGGCGCTTAAGGGACGGGCGGGGACTTGGCGGAGGATCTTGAGCAGCTCGTCCTTGAGGACGGCCTTGGGATCGATCTCGTCCTGGCGCTTCATCTCGAAGCGGAGGCGCTCCATGAGGCGGTTCACGGCGTGGACCCCGAGGTCCGCGGTCAGCAGCAGGTCCTCCAGCTCCAGCAGCTGGTCCTCGTCCAGTTTGCGCAGCCTCAGCAGGTGGGCCAGGGGGCGCAGCACCACTTCCTGGGTGCGCGCCAGCCCCTGCTTGAACTTGTCAATCAATCCGCCGAACAGTCCCACGGCTACCTCGAGCCCTCCAGTCTACCGAAGGCGGCGGCCGGATCCTCGTTCCACGTGGAACATTCAGCGGGAGGCCTTGGCCTCCTTGAGGCCCCTGGCGGGGGCGGCGTAGCGCTCGGCCTGGCGGAGGTTCTCCTGCAGGATCGGGTCCTGGGGAGGAAGAGCCAGGAACATCAGAAACCCCTTGGGAAATGCATCATTGAAGCGGGCCTATTTTTTGGGCTTCTTCCGTTTCTCGGGTCGTACCCACCCTTCCAGGGCCAATTCGAAGACCTCCTCCACGTGCTTGACCGGATGGAAGCGGAGTTCCTTGCGCACCTCGGCGTCGATCTCCTCCAGGTCCTTTTGGTTGGCGTGGGGGAT
>CAYSXG010000725.1:0-1739 GCA_964434895.1 uncultured Solibacteraceae bacterium
AGGATGATGGAGTCGAAGCCGCAGCTCTCCACGCAGAACTCGCAGAAGATGCAGCGCTCCATCTCGAAGTCGTAACGGGTGGGATAGGGCGTCTTGCGCCCCTCCTTCTTGCCCTTCTCGATGGTGATGACCTGGGTGGGGCAGATCTTTTCGCAGGCCAGGCAGCACACGCACTTGATCTCCCCGGCCTCGTCCCTGAGCATCGTCAGGCGGCCGCGGAAACGCGGAGCCAGGGAGACCGGGATTTCGGGGTACTCCACCACGATGTGCGTGCGCTTCTTGGCGCGGTTGGCCTCGCGGAAGACCCTGCCGAAATATTTTCCGGTCAGTTTGAGGCCCCCCATGATGTCGGTGGGGATGAGCGTCTTGAGGAAGGCGTTCATGGTGTCAACCCTTGAGGATGCTGAAGACGCCCGGCAGGGCCGCGATGCCCAAGTTCACCAGGGAGACCGGGATCAGGTACTTCCAGCCGACGTGCATGAGCTGGTCGTAGCGGTAGCGGGGGAGCGTGGCGCGGACCCAGAGGAAGGCGAAGAGGATGAAGAAGACCTTGCCCAGGAAGAAGAGGATGCTGGGCTCGTTCAGGGGAGCCCAGAGGCCGCCGAGGAAGGGGCCGAGGACGCCCTGGAGGCCGAAGGGGAGCAGGTAGTGGCCCCCCAGGAAGAACCCCGCGGAGATGGCCGCCACGACGATCATGTTGGCGTACTCCGCCAGGAAGAACCAACCGAACTTCATGCCGGTGTACTCGGTGTGGAATCCCGAGACCAGCTCGGTCTCCGCCTCCGCGAGGTCGAAGGGGACGCGGTTGGTCTCGGCGAAGCCGCAGGTGGTGTAGATGAAGAAGCCCATGACCAGGGCGAGCATCTCCACCGGATTGGTGGTCATCGCGAGGTGGGTGCAGATCTCCCGGATATTGAGGGAGCCCGCCAGCAGCACCGGCACCAGGAGGCTGATGGTGAGGGGCACCTCGTAGCTCACGATCTGGGCGGCGGAGCGCAGGCCCCCGAGGAGCGGATACTTGGAGTTGGAGGCCCAGCCCGCCAGGACGATGCCGTACACGCCCACGCTCGCCACGCCCAGGATGAAGAGCAGGCCCACGTTGATGTCCGTCAGGTACCCGTTGAAGGGCAGCCCGCCGATGATGGGCATGGACTTCGGGAAGGTGAAGAGCACCCCAGGGGCGAAACAGACGGCCGCGAAGACCGTGAAGGCCGCCACCATGCTGATGGCCGGGGACAGGATGAAGACGAACTTGTCGGCCTTGGCCGGAATGATGTCCTCCTTGGTCACCAGCTTCAGGCCGTCGGCCGCGAAGACTGGGATGCCCCGAAGGATCGAGAGGAAGGGCAGCTTGCCCAGGGCCCACATGGCCTTGTTGAGCCCCCCCGTCAGCCCCCGAAGGCCGCCGGCGGTGCGGGTGGCCCCGAGGCGCACCTGGATGTAGGCGATCACCTTGCGCTCGGCGAAGGTGAGCATGGGCACCAGCATCATGATAAAGGCGATGATCACCACGATCTGGATGAGGGCGATCAGGAGGGTCTGGGTCAGGGTCATGGGCATCTGGATCATCCTTACCGGTCAACCTCGCCCAGCACCACGTCGAGGGTGCCGATGGCGGCGATCACGTCGGCCAACAGGCGGCCTTCGGTCATCTTGGGGAGGGCCTGCAGGTTCACGAAGGAGGGTGCCCGCACATGGAAGCGGTAGGGGTTCGCCCCCCCCTTCTCGCCGACGAGGTA
>CAYSXG010000726.1:0-1719 GCA_964434895.1 uncultured Solibacteraceae bacterium
ATCCCGACGCCGCTCGGGGTGCCGGTGGAGATCACGTCCCCGACCTCGAGCGGGTGCTCCATGTCCTCGAGAAACCGTCCCGCGCCCAGCATATCGAGGTGCCCGCCGCCGTCCGGGAGCGAGCCCGTAAGTCTCTTGACAGGATGTTTGAACTATCCGAAGATACGGAGAAATCATGAGCCTCTCCTGGCGATCTTGGGACGCTGAGACGTTCGCGTGCGCTAAGAAAGAGAACAAGCCCGTCCTCCTCAACCTCTACTCCAGCGCTTCGCTGGCCGGCCGGGAGATGGATTCGGCTTATGCCGACCCGGGACTCGGGGAGTTGGTCCCCACTCGCTTCGTCGGCCTCCCGGGGGGCCCCGGCGCGGGAGGGCAGCGGGAAGGCCTCCCGTACCGGGCGGATGACTGGGGCCTCCCCCAGGGCCAGGGACTCCAGGCTTGCGGTCCCCCGGAAGAGGTGGCGGGCCGCGTCAGGCCCCCCGTGGCGGTACCCGCCGGCCCCCACCTCCGCGGGGGGGAGCCCGTGGAAGGCGGCCACGAAGCCCGTGATGGCCCCGAAGGGATCGGCCTGGGACAGGCCGGCCCCGGCCAGGCCGTAGATCTCGCTACGGTTGCAGGTGGACAGGATCACCCCTTCGGCCAGGAGGCCCTCCTTCCGGAAGGCTTGCAAAGCCTCCAGGGCCCGTTCCGGGGAAAAGGCCAGGCGCTCCCGCAGCTCCACCGGGGTCTGGCGGAAGTCCCAGCCCACGGACACCAGAAGGGAATCGGCCGGGGCGCTCACCGGAACAAGTGCTCCGCCGAAAGGAAGAGGTTGACGATGGTGTACGAGAAGAGCAGCAGGCCGAAGCCCGTCAGGGACACCAGCGCGTTCTTCTTGCCCCCCCACCCCGTGCGTCCCGGCACCAGGGTGAGGACGTAGACCCCGATGACCAGGAAGGTGAAGAGCACCTTCGGATCCCAAGGGCTGCCCCAGTGCCGCTTGGCCCACACCAGGCCCAAGGAGGAGGCCAGGGTCAGGGCGGCCACCCCGATGGATACGCTGGTGCGGTGCATGCGGGAAAGCACGTCCAGGGCCGGCAGCCGCGAGAAGAGCAGGCCCAGGTGCCGTCGTCGGAGCTGGCGGTTCTGGATCAGGTAGAGCTGGGCCAGCACGAAGGCCAGGGTCAGGGCGGCGTAGCCCAGGATGGCGAGGGTGACGTGAAAGGCGAAGAGGGCCCCCGTCAGTTTGGGGTCCCGGGGCAGGGCCGCCGTCGGGGCCCGGTGGGCCGCCAGGGAAACGCCCAGGAAGAGGATGGAGAGGGGGATGAGGAAGGGGCCCGTGGAGCCCTCCCGGTGGCGCAGGAGGAGGACCCCGTAGATGGCCGCCACGTTCCACGCGAAGAAGGACATGGAGTCCGCCAGGTCGTGGTAGGGCACCGTGTGGAGCACCCGGGCCGAAGCCCGCAGGGCCACGAAGTGCACGAGGAAGCCCAGGGCCAGCAACGCCGTGGTGGCCCGACCGTGCGCCGGGCGGTCCGAGCGCAGGTGCACCAGGGACATGGCCTCCGCAGCCACGTACAGGATCAGGGCCAAGGCCCCCAAGCCGACGGGTCCCAGCATGCAGGTCATCCGAGAAAAAAAGGCCAGCGAGGCTGGCCTTTTGGATGGTAGTCCCAAGGGGAATCGAACCCCTGCTGCCGCCGTGAGAGGGCGGTGTCCTAACCGCTAGACGATGGGACC
>CAYSXG010000727.1:0-1713 GCA_964434895.1 uncultured Solibacteraceae bacterium
CGGATTTCGGATCCCACTCTCAGGGGGCGGCCACCTTCAGCCGCTGGCCCCGGCGTACCTTGCCCGAGCGCAGATGATTCCAGCGCTTCAGGTCCTCCACCGCGACGCCGAAGCGCTTGGCGATGGAGAAGAGGGTCTCCCCCTTCGCCACCACGTGGACCGCGGGCCGTCCCTTCGAGGAGGGCGGGGGAACGGGGGCTTCGGTCCCCTTGGTGGGCAGGCCCTCCAGCGGCTGGGGCCTGGGCGCCGCCTGGGCTTGAGGGGTCCCCTCCGAGGCGGGCGTCCCGACGAGGGCGGGTCCGGCGGGCGGGATCGCGGGCAGGGGGTCCAGGGGGCGATCCCCCAGGATGCTCCGGCGCTCCGCCTCGGGCAGGAGGTCCCGGTCGTCGATGGGCACCCCGGAGGGGGGAGGCACCTGGATGCGCCGGCCGGGGCGGAACTGCTCCCGCCGGAGATCGTTGGCGGTCAGCAGGTCCTCCTGGCTGACCTTGAAGCGCGCGGCCACCCGGGCCAGGGTGTCCCCCTTGTGGACGGTGTAGGCCTTGAAGTCCAGGCGCTGGCCCGCGGGGATGCGCGCCAGGGCCCGGTTGACGGCCCCCGAGGCGCCGGGAGGGACCCGCAGGACGTAGCGGCCGGGCGGGGTGCTGCCCCGCAGCAGCTCGGGATTGAGGTCCTTGATGCCTTCCAGGTCGGTTCCGGCGTAGCGGGCCAGCACCGCCAGGCTGGTCATGCGGTCCACCTCTACCGTCTCGAAGGCGTAGGGGGCCTGCTGGGGGATGCTGAGCCCGTAGCGCTCGGGATTGCGCCCCACCAGCACCGCCGCGCACATCTCCGGCACGTAGTTCTTGGTCTGGGTGCGCAGGAAGCGGCTGCGGCTCATGTCCCAGAAGTTGCGGGTGCCCAGGCCGGCCACCGCCCGCTCCGTGGTGAGGGGACCGGCGTTGTAGCCCACCAGGGCCAGGTACCAGTCCCCGGAGACCTGGTAGAGCCGCTTGAGGTAGCGGGCCGCGGCCCTTGTGGCCTTCACGGGATCCTTGCGTTCCTCCATCCAGGCGTTCCCGCTGAGGCCGAAGATGCGGCCCGTGGACCGCATGAACTGCCACATGCCCACGGCCTGGGCGTAGCTCTTGGCCCCGTTGATGTAGCCGGACTCGATGAGGGGGAGGTAGGCCAGGTCCTGGGGCACCCCCTCCTCCTGGAAGACCTGGCGGATCATGGGCAGGTAGCGGCTGCCCCGGCTGAGGCTGTTCTCGATCTTGGTCTTGATGCGGCCGGTGAAGATGCTGACCCAGGCCAGCACCTGGGGATTGAGGTCGATGGGGAAGTCGTAGAGGTTGCCCGCCTCGGCCCGGCGCACCCGATCCAGTTCGGCCCGCAGGTCCTCCCCCGTGAGGCCCACCACTTCCTCGTCCATCTTGAGGCCCGGCGCGGGAGGGGCCGGGGCCGTCTGGGCCTCGGGGGGAGGCTCCTCCTCGAGCTGCTTGGAGATCACCGTGAGCCGCTCCAGGAGGGGGGCCACCTCCGGGGACTTGAGGGAGTCCTGGGACCAGTCCGCCACCAGGACCTCCGCCTGGTCCACCAGGGAATAGGCCTCGTCCTCATCGTCGGTGCCCAGGGCCGCCTCGGCCGATTCCACCAGGGCCCGCAGGCGGCCGATCTCCGCGGGACCGGGCACCACCGGCCGGGCCTGGGTGGGCCGGACCTCCTTCAGGG
>CAYSXG010000728.1:0-1712 GCA_964434895.1 uncultured Solibacteraceae bacterium
GCGGCTCCAGGACCGGGACGCCGTCCTGGTCTTCTCCGTCGGTGGGGGCTCCGCCACCACGTCGAGGAACCTCGTGCTGGCCATGGAGCACGCCAAGGCCGTGGGGGCCACGATCCTGAGCGTGGTGAGCCGGGACGGGGGCCGGGCCCGGGAGCTGAGCGACGTGACCGTCCTCATCCCCGTGGTCGCCCCGGAGCGCATCACCCCCCACGCCGAGGGCTGGCAGGGCGTGGTCTGGCATCTGCTGGTGAACGGCCTTGGGGCCTGCTGAGGGGGGAGGGCTCTTCCTGGATCGGGATGGGATCCTCAACGAGCTGGTCTTCTATCCTTCCAGCGGGGAGTGGGAGTCCCCGAGAACGGCGGCGGATCTCCGGGTGAGGGGGGAGGCCCTCGAGGTGTTCGCGGCCCTGTCCAGGGCCGGGTGGCCCCTCTTCCTGGTCTCGAACCAGCCCAGCTGCGCCAAGGGCAAGACCTCCATGGAGGATCTGCGGGCCGTCCACGGGGCCCTGATGGAGGCCTGCGCCGCCGCGGACCTCGCCTTCCGGGAGAGCTACTACTGCTACCACCACCCGGATTCCATCCGGCCGGAACTGCGGGGGCCCTGCCCCTGTCGGAAGCCCAGCCCCCACTTCCTGCGGGAGGCCGCGAAGAGCTTCGGCCTCGACCTGGCACGCTCCTGGATGGTCGGGGACCAGGACATGGACGTTCTCTGCGGCCAGAACGCGGGCTGCCGCACGGTGCTGGTGGCCTACCCGCCCTCCGCGAACAAACGGGGCCAGGCCAAGCCCGACCATTCCTGCGATGATGTGATGTCCCTGCTTACCCTTCTCTAGACCCACCCGCATGGAGGTTGGCCATGGCCCAAGGGCTCCGGATCCACTTGTACGCCGACGGCGCCGATCTCGAGGAGATGGTGGCCGCCCGGAAGGCGGACCGGGTGAAGGGCTTCACCACCAATCCCACCCTGATGCGCAAGGCGGGGGTCACGGACTACCAGGCCTTCGCCCAACGGGTGCTGGAGGCCATCCCGGACCGCCCCATCTCCTTCGAGGTCTTCGCGGACGCCTTTCCGGAAATGGAGCGCCAGGCCCGCCTCATCGCCACCTGGGGCGAGCATGTCTACGTCAAGATCCCCATCACGGACCCCCAGGGCGCATCCTCCCTGCCCCTGATCCGCCGCCTGGCCCAGGCGGGCGTGAAGCTCAACATCACGGCCCTCCTCACGGCCGCCCAGGTGCGGGGGGTGGCCGAGCACCTGGAAGCGGGGGTGCCGGCGGTGGTCTCCGTCTTCGCCGGGCGCATCGCGGACACGGGCCGGGACCCCGAGCCCATCGTCCGGGCCTCGAAGGTCCTCCTGGAAGGCCTCCCCAAGGCCCAGCTCCTTTGGGCCAGCAGCCGGGAGGTCCTGAACGTCTACCAGGCCGAGGCCTGCGGCTGCGACATCATTACCGTCACCCCGGACATCCTCAAGAAGATGGGCACCCTGCAGGGGAAGGACCTCGCGGAGCTTTCCCTGGATACGGTGAAGATGTTCGACACGGATGCCAAGGGGGCGGGGTTCCGGCTGTGATCGTCACGCGCACGCCCTTTCGCGTCACCCTCGGCGGCGGCGGGACGGACCTCCCGTCCTACTACCGGGAGCACGGAGGCTTCATCTTCGCCATGGGTTTGGACAAGTACATGTACGTGCTGGTCAACGAGCCCCGGGTCGG
>CAYSXG010000729.1:0-1706 GCA_964434895.1 uncultured Solibacteraceae bacterium
CCCTAAGGAGGTTCTGGATCATGACAACCCTGCAGTTCTAGCCTCTGGTGACATGGCATGCTCAATCCCTTCATGAAAGCCCTGATCCTATTTGCCCTCATGCTCGGCCTCCACGGACAGGCCCAGACTCCGGCGCCCATCCCCCAGGAAGTCCGCGTCGCGGCGGCGGCGGACCTCAAATGGGCCCTGGAGGAGGCCAAGCAGGTCTTCGAGAAGGCCCACCCCGGGATCACCTGCACGCTGACCTTCGGCTCCTCGGGCAACTTCTACAACCAGCTGGCCCAAAAGGCCCCCTTCGACCTCTTCCTTTCCGCCGACCTGGGCTATCCCCTCCGGTTGGTGGAGCAGGGGCTGGGGCTCAGGGAGACCCTCTTCACCTACGCCATCGGCCACCTGGTGCTGTGGGTGCCCAAGTCCTCGCCCATCCCCGTGGAGACCCTGGGCATGAAGGCCCTGCACCACCCCTCGGTCCGCAAGGTGGCCCTCGCCAATCCCAAGGTGGCCCCCTACGGCCGGGCGGCGGAGGCCGCGTTGAAGGCCTCCGGGGAATTGGACGCGGCGAAGGAGAAGCTCGTGTTCGGCGATAACATCGCCCAGACCGCCCAGTTCATCCAGACGGGCAACGCCGACATCGGCCTCATCTCCCTCTCCTTGGCCGCTTCGGCTTCGATGAAGGACCAAGGCCGCTTCTGGTCCGTACCGGGGGCCTTGCACCCCCCCCTCGAACAGGGGGGCGTCGTGCTCTCCTGGGCGCGGAACCGGGAGGCCACCCTCGCCTTCAGGGCCTTCCTCTTGGGGCCGAAAGGAGGCGAAGTGTTCCGGGGCTACGGCTTCGCCGCCCCCACGGGCCCCTGATATGGACGGGCAGGCCATCCTCCTGAGCCTCCGGCTGGCGGCCTCGACCACGGGGATCCTCCTCCTGGTCGGGCTGCCGATCGCCTACTGGATGGCCTTCTCCCCCTGGAGAGGAAAGCCCCTGGTGGAGGCCCTCGTGGCCCTTCCGCTGGTGCTTCCCCCTACGGTCCTCGGCTTCTACGTGCTCCTGGCCGTCGGCCCCCAGGGCCCTCTCGGACGATGGCTGGACCAAACTTTCGGGCTTCGGCTCGCCTTCTCCTTCCCGGGCCTGCTGGTGGCCTCGGTGGCCTACAGCCTCCCCTTCGCGGTGCAGCCCTTTGCGGCGGCCTTCGGCGCGGTGCCGACTCGGCTCCTGGAGGCTTCGGCCTCCCTGGGCGCGGGAAAGCTGCGGACCTTCCGGCGCGTCATCCTGCCCCTGGCCTGGCCCGGAGTCCTCACGGGCCTGGTGCTGAGCTTTGCCCACACCCTCGGGGAATTCGGGGTGGTGCTCATGGTGGGCGGCAACATCCCCGGCTCCACCCGGACGGTCTCCATCGCCATCTACGACCACGTCCAGGCGCTGGAATACGCCCAGGCAGGCCGCACGGCCCTGCTGCTGCTCGGCCTGTCCTTCCTGGCCCTCCTATTCACCTACGGGCTTCGCCGCCGGGGAGGCGCATGGCCCCTCGCCTGAACGCGCACTTCGAGCACGTCTACCCCAAGGGCGCGAAGGTCAGCGCCGCCCTGGACCTGCCCCTGGATCCCCCCCAGGTCACCGTGCTGTTCGGCCCCTCGGGCTGCGGCAAAACCACGGTCCTGCGGACCCTCGCGGGACTGGAGCGCCCCCGGAAGGGGCGCATCGCCTTGGGGGA
>CAYSXG010000730.1:0-1700 GCA_964434895.1 uncultured Solibacteraceae bacterium
GGGGCGCACTCACGCTGCTGTCGCTGGCCGTGTGGCCCCCGGGCCTGGACGGCCTGGGGACCCCGATGAAGGCCAAGGGTTTCCGGCCGTACCTGCCCGTGGTGATGTTCAGCGGCCACGGCAACATCGATACGGCCCGGCGGGCCACCAAGCTCGGGGCCTACGACTTCCTTGAAAAGCCCATCGATCTGGATCGCCTGTTGCTGGTGGTCCAGCACGCCCTGAGGCAGTCCCGCCTCGAGCGGGAGAACCAGCGGCTGGTCCAGGAGGTGGAAGGGGAGCGCTTCTTCCTGGCCGAGAGCGGCGCCATGAGGCGGCTTCTGGGGGACGTGGTCCTGGTGGCTCCCACCGAGGGCCGGGTCCTCCTCATGGGGGAGAACGGCAGCGGCAAGGAGGAGATCGCCCGTCTCATCCACCAGCGCAGTTCGAGGAAGGAAGCCCCCTTCGTGGAAGTGAACTGCGCGGCCATCCCGGAGGAGCTCATCGAAAGCGAGCTCTTCGGCCACGCCAAGGGCGCCTTCACGGGGGCCATCCGCGACCAGAAGGGCAAGTTCCGGGAGGCCCACGGCGGCACCCTCTTCCTGGACGAGGTGGGGGACATGTCGCTAAAGACCCAGGCCAAGGTGCTTCGGGCCTTGCAGGAAGGACGCATCGAGCCCGTGGGGGGCGGAGGGGCCCTGGAGGTGGACGTGCGCGTCATCGCGGCCACCAACAAGGATCTCTCCGAGGAGATCAAGGCCGGCCGCTTCCGGGAGGACCTCTACTTCCGCCTGGCCGTGGTACCCCTGCGCGTGCCCCCCCTGCGGGAGCGGGCCGAGGAGCTGCTCACCCTGGCCGAAGCCTTCGTGCAGCGCATCTCGCGCAAGTACGGGCGGCCCCCCAAGCGCCTGGGGCCGGATGCCCGGGACACCCTTCTCCGCCACGACTGGCCGGGTAACGTCCGGGAGCTCAAGAACCTCATGGAGCGTGCGGTGATCCTGAGCCGCGGCGGTGAGATCGGGGCCAAGGATCTCGGCGCCCTCGCGGCCCGGCACATCGCCGAGCCGGACCCCTTCTCCTTCCCGGAGTTCCCGAGCCTCCGGGAGGCGCGGGAGTGGTTCGAAGGCGTCTACATCCAGCGGGAGCTCAAGGTGCAGAACGGCAACATGACCCGCTCCGCCGAGCGGCTGGGCCTGGACCGCTCGAACCTCTACAAGCGGCTCAAGGCTTTGGGCCTGGACGTGCGGGAGGCCCCGTGAAGGCCGAGGTGAGGCTCAGGATGGGGGCCGTCGGGAGCGGGGCTTCCCGCGAGGGAGGCGACCGTGGCCGATAAGAAGTGGCTCAAGATCGGGGAGACCGCGGCCCTCGTCGGCGTCACGCCCAAGGACCTGCGCTACTGGGAGGTGGTGATCCCGGAGATCAAGCCCCGGCGCAGCCGAGGGAACCTGCGCTACTACCACGTGGACGAGCTGCCCCGCCTGCAACGCATTCAGGGCTGGTTGCGGGAGGGACTCACGGTGGCGGACTGCCGGGAGCTCCTGGAGAAGGGGGCCACGGCGCCTCCGGCCCGGCTGGCCCCGTCCCCCGTCTCCATCGCCTTCCTGCCGGAGCCGGCCCCTCCTCCGGGTTCCGACCAAACCAAGGGGCCGGGGGAGTGGGAGCCCGTCGCGGCCTCGTTGAAGTGCCTGCCGGTCCGGTCTTCGGGGCCTCCGCGTGCCCCC
>CAYSXG010000731.1:0-1695 GCA_964434895.1 uncultured Solibacteraceae bacterium
CACCGGCTGGCTGCCCTGGGGCGAGGTGCAGCAGCGGGAGGCTGAGGCCCTCTGGGGCGAAGTCCCGAAGGTGGAGGGCACCCTGCGGGATCATGCGACGGCGCTCGGCACCCCGCTCTGGGGTCGTGGCCTCCGCCCCTTCTCGCCCACGGATCCAGCTGTGCGCGAAAGCATTCAATCGGAACTGGAGCGATGGCGGTCTCTGGATCTGGAGGCTGTGTTGATCCGCCAAGCCGAGCGCCTCGAAGCCGGCGGTGAGGCCTCGCCGCTGGACCCGCGCACCCAGGCTTCCTGGTTCGCGCTGGATCCGGCGACGGGGTCGAGGACGAGACTGGAGGCCGGCGAGACCCTGCCCAAGGGCCACTGGCTGAGCCCCGGCGCGGCCCTGCGGCCCCTCATGCAGTCCCTCATGCTGCCCGTGGCCGCAGCGGTGCTGGGGCCTGCGGAGCGCGCCTACTGGCGGCTGACGGAGCCGATATGGGAGAAGGTGGGATTGGAGGCGCCGCGGATCGTCGCCAGGCCCTCGGTCTTCGTCGTTCCCAAAGGCGCATCGCTGAAGGCCACGGAGCTGGACGCCTTGAAGGATGGCCGCTGGAGCGCCTTCGGGTCTTCCCCATCCGCCATGCCCTCCTCCCGGATCGCCGGCGTCGCCGACCCGGCCTGGCCCGAGGCGCTGCGCCAACGCTTCGACCATGAGTTGACCCGGAGCCGCGCCCGGCTACAGAAGCTGGATCGCCGGCTCCAACGGGAGGCCGCTTCAACCGCCCTCGGCATGGACCCCGAACACCTGCGCCAGCGGCTCTTCCCCTTCGGCAAGAACCAGGAGCGCGTCTTGCCGGGCCTGCCCTGGCTGCGGGATGCCACCCTGCTGGACCGCATGCAGGTGGCGCTCGGCTCCGGCGATGATGTGCTGTTGGTGGAGGAAGCATGAGCTTTGATCTGCTGGTCCTGGGCGCCCATCCGGACGATGCCGAAGTCCATGTGGGCGGCCTGCTCGCTCTCGCGTCCAGCAAGGGGTTGAAGGCCGCCATCCTGGATCTCACCAGCGGCGACCTGGGCACCCGGGGCACGCCGGAAACGCGGCATCAGGAGGCCATGGAGGCTGCGCGGATCCTGGGCGTGGAGCGCCACATCCTGGATTTCCCGGACGCCCGCTTCACCGAGGAGGAGCGCTACCGGGTGCGTCTGATGGCGGAGCTGCGGCGCCTGCGGCCCGACCTCCTCATCCTCCCCGGCCCCGACGATCGCCACCCCGACCACCGCCGCGCGCACCGCCTGGGCCGCGAGGCCGCGTACTACGCGGGCTTGAAGAACTACCCCTGCGAGGGGGAGCCCTGGCGCCCCAATGCCGTCGCCTGGGTAGGCGGCGAGAACCCGGGCCCGCCGGACCTGCTCATCGACGTCAGCTCCGTCTGGGAGCGCCGCATGGCCGCCTTCGACGCCTTCGGCTCCCAATTCACCCAGGACCCCGCCAAGCCCCCCACCCGCATCGCCCACCCCGCCTTCCGCCGCGGGGTCGAGGGCCGAGCCATGCACTGGGCCTCCATCCTCCTCTGCGATTGGGCCGAAGCCCTCTGGTGCGAGAAGCCGGTGCCCGGGGCGCTGCTGGAGTTCCTCGAAAATCCCCGATGAGCCTGGGCTCGGGACTCCGGACTCCAGACTCCGGCCCGCAAGTAACCCCTTCCAGAACGACCC
>CAYSXG010000732.1:0-1695 GCA_964434895.1 uncultured Solibacteraceae bacterium
ATCGCGAAGAAGGCGCGGAAAATGTAGCCCGACCCGTCGACGAGATAGAGGTGCTTGGCGGGTTCTTTGGCGGCGGATTTCGAGGCGGGGGGCATGGAGGCTCCGTTAACGGACCATGCGTCGGCGTCTCGGCGCGGTCTTTCGCTCCACGATTTCCCGAATTTCGAGAAACTGCCTCAGCGCATCATTCCCCGCGCCCCCGTTCCGGCCCGGGACTGAGCTGCTGAGCTTCGAAGAACGGGAGCGGGTCGCCCGCGGCTTCGTGGGCCTGGGGGTGCGCAAGCTGCGGCTCACGGGGGGCGAGCCCCTGCTCCGGCGGGACCTGCCGCGCCTGGTGGCCCGCCTGGCCGGGATCCCGGGCGTGGAGGACCTGGCCCTCACCACCAACGGCGCCCTCCTGAAGGAGGCCGCGGCGCCCCTCCGGGAGGCGGGGCTGCGACGCGTCACCGTGAGCCTGGACACCCTCCGCCCCGAGCGTTTCCAGGAGCTCGCGGACACCTCCCTCCCCCTCCGCCAGGTGCTGGACGGCATCGCCGCCGCGAAGGCGGCGGGCCTGGGCCCCGTGAAGCTCAACTGCGTCCTCCAGCGAGGGACCAACGAGGAGGAGATCCTCGACCTGGCCGCCTTCGCCCGGGAGGGGGGCCACGTCCTCCGTTTCATCGAGTTCATGGACGTGGGCACGGCCAACGGGTGGCGCCTGGACGACGTGGTCCCCGCCGCGCGCATCCTCGAAGTGCTCCGGACCCGATGGGACTTGGTCCCCCTCGAGGAGCCACTGGCGGGTCGCGTGGCCGAGCGGTGGCGCTACCGCGATGGAGGGGGGGAGATGGGCATCGTGGCCTCGGTGACCCAGCCCTTCTGCGCCGGCTGCGACCGGGCCCGCCTCAGCGCCGAGGGACGCCTCTACACGTGCCTCTTCGCCTCCGAAGGGCTGGATCTCAAGACCGCCCTCCGGAACGGGGCCAGCGACCAGGATCTCGCCGCCCTCGTGGGGGCGCGCTGGTCCCGGCGGGAGGACCGCTACTCGGAGCTGCGCTCCCGGGCCACCCCCGCCGCCCCCAAGGTGGAAATGCACCACATCGGAGGCTGACCGACCGCCGAGTGACGGGGCGGAGTCCCACGGACTCCGCGAAGTCGGGACCCGGCGAGGAGGTTAGGCCATGCGAGCTTCAGGGCTGAACCACGCCCAGTTCCACCCAGGCCCGGCCGGGGTAGTCCGGGGGCGTTCCGCCGAAGATCCGAAGGATCGAGGTCATCTGGGCCCGGTGGTGGGTTTCTTCCAGGAGCAGCACGCGGAGGTAGTTCCGGGGTGTGCTGGCATTCCCGAAGGGGGTGGTGAAAGGGCGGTCCAGGTCCCCGACGAGGCGCCCCCGCAGATCCCGGCATCGGTCCGCGTGGGCTTCGAAGGCGGAGGCCAGGGAGCCCGTTCCCCCCCGGATCCACGCCTCGGCCTCGAAGCTTGCCCCCAGGCCCGCCGTGGGCTCCCCCGCCAAACAGCGAAGGATGCTCTCCCGCACCAGGGCGATGTGCCGCAGCTGGTCCCTCAAAGTAGGGACTCCGGAAGCAGGCGGGCGGTCCCACCAGTCCTCCGGCACCGCCCGGATGACCGCGAGGGTGGGGGCCGCGGCCAGGCCCAGGGCCCCCATCCCTCCCCCAGGGCCTGCCGGGCCCCCCGAAGGGCGGCCCCCCAGACCC
>CAYSXG010000733.1:0-1694 GCA_964434895.1 uncultured Solibacteraceae bacterium
GGGCGGTTTTCGTGGCGCCCGTGTTGGGGGCCCAGTCCCTTGCCCTCCCGGGTTCGGACCCCGTGAACATCGCCCGCGGTGGCACCGGGGTGGCCTTCGGGCGCAGCCTGGAAGCGGCGGCCCTCAACCCCGCCCTGCTGGCCACCCTGTCGGAGCGGGGGGGCTTCTACGTGGGAGCGGGGGAGGAGTTTCAGTCCACGCAGACCACCCTGCAGAGCAACCAGCAGATCCTCTACAGCACGGACCGTAATCGTTTTCTGCCCTCCTTCGGCGCCGGGTGGAGGGTGGGGGAGAACGGCGCCCTGGGCCTCAAGGTGGACGTGCCCTTCCTCCGCCACGGGAGGTTCGATTCCAGGGCCTCCTCCCGGTTCCAGGGGGACGAGATCAGCCTCAAGACCCTTCGGTTGGAGCTCCAAGGGGCCCTCAAGTTCGGCGACCAAGGGCGTTTCTCGGCGGGGGTCTCCGTAGGAGCCATGAAGATCGACCTGGCGTCGGGAACCACCTTGCGGGCCCTGGTGCCGGGGGACCCCAGCCAACCGGTCTCCCCGACAAACCCCAGCCAGGGCCTGGTGGAAAGCCGAGTCCGCCAGGAGGGGAGCGTCACGGTGGGGACCGCGGGGCTGGGGTTCCGATGGGCCATCAACCCGCGGTGGACCTTCGGGATCGCGGGCCAGATCTTCTTGAAGGGAGACCCCAAGCCCACGGCCTCTGAGACCGGAGACGCCCCCAGCTACTACGCCAACGACGGTTTCAGCACGGCCCCTCTGGGGCTGCCCGGCCAGGCGACCCAATTGCTGGGGGCCAGCCGGGCCGTGGCCGGGACGGGGAAGGTGGCCCTGCCCGCCCGGGCGGCCTTGGGCTTCCGCCACCGCTACAACAGCATCTTTACCTGGGAAGCGGACTTCCATTTCGTCCAGACCAGCCGTCTGGAATTGCCGAGCCTGCCCACCCTGTCGACCCCCAACGGGAGCGTGGTGAGCCCGGCGGCGAACGGCAAGCCCAAGGACACCACGGGGTTCAGCCTCGCGGGGGAACTCCAGCTGGGGAAACTCTGGACCGTTCGTGGCGGCGCCAGCCTGGACCTGGGTTTCCGGAACGAGGCCGACGTGGAGCCCCAGTTGGGAGGGGCCCGGACCGCGGCCTTCTCGGTGGGGTGCGGGTACCGCGCCTGGGGTGGAGAACTGCTCTTCGGCTACCAGGTAAGGCTGGTGCAGGACCTCGACTCGTCGCGCCTGGACGGGGCCTGGAGCAGTCAGGGCTACCGCTCCACGGGTACGCTGACCCGGGTAGAGCACATGGGGCACGTCTACTCCATCGGGTTCCGGAAGTCCTTCTGAGGTGAGGTACCTGGGACCCCACGCCTGCGAAGAGGCCATGGCCCGGGGGGAGCTCCAGACGCTGCGGGTGGCTCCCCCAGCCTGGGCCCGGACGGAATCCCTACGCCGGGAGGCCCGGGCCCGAGGGGTCGTGGTCCATCGGGAGCCCATGGATTCCCTGGACCGGCGGGCCGAAGGGCTGCGTCACCAGGGGGTGCTGGGGGAGGGCGGGGCCCTGGTTTTTTCGCCGATGGAGGAGCTTCTGGAGCGGGTCCGCGAGCGCGGGGACCGGGCCCTCGTGCTGGTCCTGGACGGCATCACGGACCCCCACAACTTCGGCGCCATCCTGCGTTCGGCCGCCGCCGCGGGAGTGGACGG
>CAYSXG010000734.1:0-1692 GCA_964434895.1 uncultured Solibacteraceae bacterium
AGCCTCGGGGTGGCCGAATTGAGGGAGCTGGACGTGGACGGCGGCTCCTTCCTGGCCCGCACGGACGCCGCCCTGTACCGGGCCACGGCGCTGGGCCGCAATCGGGTGGAATTCGATAATCCGCCCCGGGGCTGAGGTGGCCCTGCTGATTCCCCGCCAGATCGGGGCCCTGAGGCTGGGCGGGCGCATCGGCGAGGGGGGCATGGCCCTGGTCCACGAGGCCCAGGACCCCTTCAAGCCCGGGGTCCGGGTGGCCGTGAAGCTCCTGCGCCCCGAGGTCCACGAGGACCGGGCCCTGGTCCGGCGCTTCCTGCGGGAGGGGGAGGTGCTCACCCACCTCCGCCACCCCCACTTGGTGGAGGTCCAGGCCTTCGGGCGGGCTGGCAGCTGGCCCTACCTGGTCATGGAACTGCTGCCCCGGGGCAGCGTGAAGGCCTGCCGCGGGGAACCCCCAGCCCGCATCATCCAGCGTCTGCTGGGGCCCGTGGAGGCGCTGGAGGTCGCCCATCAGGCGGGCGTGGTGCACCGCGACCTCAAACCCTCCAACCTCCTCTTCGCCGAGGACGGCCGCCTGAAGGTCACGGATTTCGGCGTCTGCCTGTGGGAGGGCAACGAGGGCACCCGGGTGACCCGCAGCCAGATGGTGGTGGGGACCCTGGGCTACATGGCCCCGGAACAGCACGGGGACCCCCGCCGCGTGGATCGCCGCTGCGACGTCTACGCCCTGGGGGCCATCCTCTACGAGTTCACCACCGGCCAGGCCTACGCCCAGGTCCAGCTCCCCCCGGCCTCCGCCCGGCCGGGTTTCCCGCCGCGCCTGGCCCGGATCCTCATGCAGGCCCTGGCGCCGGACCCCGCCAAGCGCTTGCCCAGCATGGAGGAAGTGGGGGCGGAGCTCTCGACCTGGCTAGAGTCCGCCGAGGCCGCGGGGTGGGGGGAGGCCCCCCTCCCAGGGGCCCGGGGACCCGCCCTGGACCTGCCCACCCGGGCCGGGGAGGGCGAGGAGGAGGACGTGGAGGTCCGTCTGGGCCCCTACCTGGACGGGCTGGCCTCGGGACCCGTGGGGGTCCGCCGGGCGGCGGCGGAGGCCCTGCTGCGCGCCCTTCGCCCCGAGGACGAAGGATTCCTCCTCGGGAAACTGGGAGAGGGACCGGAAGGCGCCCGCTTCGCCCTCTGCCAGGCCCTGGGCCGGGTGGGCGGAGCCGGGGCCCTCCCGGTCCTCCTGGAAAGACTCGAGGATCCCTTCGCCCGGGCGGAGGCGGCGGAGGCCGCCAGCCTGAGCGCCCGGCGGGAGGGCCTGGAGGCCCAGGTGATCGGCGCCCTCCGAGGGGAGGGGGGCCTCGGGGAGCCTTGGCGCTGGGCCGCCCGGGCTCGGCTGGGGGACGAAGCTTGGGCGGAGGCCCTGCTGGAGGCCTGGGAGAGGCTGGCACCCCCCCAGCCCATCCAGGCCCTGGAGGCCGCGGCCCTGGCCCCCGCCGCGCTGCGGGAACGCATCAAGGAGCGCCTGAGGCCCCGCCTGGCCTCCCTGGGCCTCCGACGCATGCTGGACGAGATGTAGGGCCCTGTCCCGCGGACTCACCCCTCCTCCCAGAAGCCCCGAAACATCTGCAGGTCCAGGGGGGGTCCCGACTCCTTCCGGAAGAGCCGGCGGCCCCACCCCGAGGCTTCGAGGGGGGCCTCGAGCCTCCCGTG
>CAYSXG010000735.1:0-1673 GCA_964434895.1 uncultured Solibacteraceae bacterium
CCCCGGGAGATCCTCGGCGCCATCCCCCGCCTGGACCAGGCCCGCCTCGAGAAGCTGGCCTCGAACCGTACCTGGGGCGAGAACGCCGCCATCCAGGAGGCCCTCCTGCACAACCCCCACCTCACGGAGGGCACGGCCCTCCGGCTGCTGGAATCCCTGCATTCCCCCCGGGCCTGGCTGGACCTGCTGCGGGATTCCCGCATCCCCCACATGGAGGTCAAGCGCAAGGCCCAGGAGACCCTCCGGGCCGCCTACCTGGCCATGGACCCCCAGAGCCGCATCCTGGCCCTGCGCTCCACGGGCGGAGAGCTGATCCGCCACCTGCCCGAGGTCCTAAAGGACGAGGAGACCCTGGGCCTGCTGGTGGCGGACCGCCAGCTGGACCCGAGTATCCTCCTGAGGCTGGCCCGCAACAAGCAGACGCCCCGGGCCATCCTGGAGGCCATCGCCCGGCATCCCACCCTCATGGCCCATCCGCCGATCATGTCGGAGCTGCTCATGAACCCCAAGACCCCCCGGGAGAGCGCCGTGCGGGTGTGGGGCCTGCTCTCTGAAAGCGGGCAGCAGGAGCTGCTGCGCAGCCCCCACCTCCCGGCCCCCCTGAGGCACCTCGCGTAAACGAGCGGCCCTTCCTCCCGTAGCTCCCCCGAGGTACTTCGTGCGAATTCCCCGAGCCCTGTCCCCGGTCCTGCTGGCCCCCCTGGCCCTGGGCCTGGGCTGCCAGCCCAAGGGCTCCAAAGCCCCGGCCTGGGTCCGGGCGGCGCCGGCGGGCTGCGCGATGGTCCTATCCGTGCAGGCGGGCTGGGTGCTGGACCAGCAGAACCTCCAGACCCTCCTGACCAAGTTCCCCATGGCCGACCAGATGCTGGACCTCTTCCTCAAGAGGGCCCGCATCAGTCCCAAGGAGGATCCCGGTCGGGTGACCTTCTACGTCCTCGACCTGCCCCAGAAGGGCCATTCCAATCCCAAGGACCTGGCCCGGGGTTTCCTCGTTCTCCTGGACGGCTTCAAGGATCCCGGGGCCCTCCAGGCGGCGGTGGTGGAGACCTTCCCCCAGGAGGGCTCCCTGCCCATGGACGGCAAGGAGGCGGCCCTTCACGTGATCCTGGACGTGGACCAGCTCCACTTCCGGGCCGCCGTGGAGCCCGGCGGCCGCATCTGGCTGGGGGACCTTTCGGCCCTCAGCCGAAGGGCGGAGCAGGGACCCCTCAAGCGGATCGAGGCCCTGAGGGCGGCGGAATGGATCAATTCCCGGGCGACCTTCCAGGGCCTCCTCCAGGTCGAACCCCTGGTGGGCTCCCTTCGGGACCAGCTGCCCAAGGAATGGGGCCTGGACCTCCCCCGGGGCATGGATTCCCTCGCCTGGAGCGTCACGCCCGCCCAGGAACCCAAGGCCCCCCACCGCCTGGAGCTGGCCCTCACCGGGGCCCCGGAGGCCGTCAACCGCGCGGCGCCCTGGCTCCAGCGCATCGGCGCCCTGGCCGCCACCGCGGGACCCACGCCGGCCCCGCCCCCGGACATCGTCACGGAAAGGACCCGGGCCGGGCTGCGGGCCTCCCTCTCCGACGAGCAGCTCAACGCCGTCCTCGCCAAGCTCGGCCAGGTCCCCCTCCGTCTCCCCCATCGGGGACCCAAGGCATGAGGGCCCGGCCCGGGGACCCCAGCCCATACCC
>CAYSXG010000736.1:0-1670 GCA_964434895.1 uncultured Solibacteraceae bacterium
AAAGGATCGAGTCGTCCATGTAGACGCGAAAGAGGTCTTCGTCTGTGCCGTAAGAGTCAACGTCGGGGGTCAGTTTGAGGCAGAGCTGGTGATCAAAATCGAGGACCACGCACTCGGCGCCCTCGTCCAGCCGGAGGTCCATCAGCGTAGTGCCCTGGAAGCTTGAGAGGGGAATGGTCTGATCCGAGCTTCCGATGGTCTCGGAGTTCAGGACTGGAATGTCACCCTCGAACATGACCCAGTCGCACAAATAGACCCAGATCTGAATCTTGCAGGAATCTCGATGACCCCCCGCAGGGAGTGGCAGCCGCCCATCTAAGAAGATGTCTAGGAAGCTGCCAACCCCATGTTCAACCTTGATGACCTTCGCTGGGGTGAAGAACCCAAACCCGATGTCCTCCGCACCCATCCGGTGACCCCGATTACTTGATCACGCCCAGCTCCCGTCCCACCTTCGCGAAGGCCTGGATGGCGCGGTCGATGTCTTCGGGGCTGTGGGCGGCGCTCATCTGGGTGCGGATGCGGGCTTGGCCTTTGGGAACGACGGGGAAGAAGAAGCCGATGACGTAGAGGCCCTCGTCCAGCAGCTTCGTGGCGAAGGCCTGGGCCAGGGGCGCATCGTGGAGCATGACGGGGATGATGGGGTGCTCGCCGGGCAGCAGCTCGAAGCCGAGCTTGGTCATGCCCTCCCGGAATTGCCTGGCGTTGGCGCGCAGGCGGTCCCGCAGCTCGCCGCTCTCCGCCAGCAGGTCCAGGGCCCGGAGGCTGGCCGCGGCGATGGCGGGCATGAGGGAGTTGGAGAAGAGGTAGGGCCGGGCCTTCTGGCGCAGCAGCTCCACCATCTCCCGGGAGCCCGAGACGTAGCCGCCGCTGGCGCCGCCCAGGGCCTTGCCCAAGGTGCCGGTCATGAGGTCCACCTGGCCCATGACGCCGTGGTGCTCGTGGGTGCCTCGGCCTTCTTTGCCGATGAAGCCCACGGCGTGGCTGTCGTCCACCATGAGCAGGGCGCCGTGCTTCTGCTTCAGGGCCACGATCTCCGGCAGCTTGGCGATGTAGCCGTCCATGCTGAACACGCCATCGGTGACGATGAGGATGTAGCGGGCCCCGTCGGCCTTGGCCTGCGCGAGCTGGGCATCGAGGTCCGCCATGTCCGAGTTGGCGTAGCGGTAGCGCTTGGCCTTGCAGAGGCGCACGCCGTCGATGATGGAGGCGTGGTTCAGGGCGTCGGAGACGATGGCGTCCTCCTCGCCCAGCAGGCCCTCGAAGACGCCGCCGTTGGCGTCGAAGCAGGAACCGAAGAGGATGGTGTCCTCGAAGCCCAGGAAGTCGCTGAGGCGGCGCTCCAGCTCCTTGTGCAGGTCCTGGGTGCCGCAGATGAAGCGGACGCTGGAGAGGCCGAAGCCGCGGTCGTCGAGGGCCTGCTTGGCCGCCGCCACGAGCGCCGGGTGGTCCGAGAGGCCCAGGTAGTTGTTCGCGCAGAGGTTGATGACCGGCTTGCCGTTGGCCACCACCTGGGCGTTCTGAGGGCTGCTCATGACCCGCTCGGTCTTGAAGAGGCCTTGCTCTTTCAGGCTGTCGAGCGTGGCGCGGAGATGGTCGTTGAAGGCGGTCATGGGCGTCCTCGGGCGGAAAGGACAGTTTAGAGGCGGTGTCCGGGTTGAAAAACCTTT
>CAYSXG010000737.1:0-1669 GCA_964434895.1 uncultured Solibacteraceae bacterium
AAGAGGAGGCGGCTCTCCCCCCGCAGCAGGCGGCAGAGCCGGTACCCGTTGAAGGGGTCCCCCTCCGCGTCCACCAGGAGGACCTGGGCTTCGTTCCAGGCCTCGGTGGCCAGGGCCTCGAGGGCGTCCCGGACCTGCACCACGGAGTGCCCCGCCCCCTCGAAGGCCATCCGAAGGTGTTCGACCAGGGTGTCGTGGCGGGTGATGGCGAGGAGGTTCATGACGGACTGCTCCCTCAGGATAGCGGAGCGGTATAGGAGGAATGATAGGAAATAAAAGCCGGGTATCAAGCCCGATACAACCGGGCCATGCGGCGGTGCAGGGCGCAGGTGAGTTCGTAGGGGATGGTCCCCAGGAGCTGGGCCTGGCGCTCCACCGAGTGGGGCTGGCCAGGATCGGCGCTGTAGAGGACCATGGGGTCCCCCGGCCGGACGGGGACTTCCGCGGGCAGGGCCACGGTCAGGTAGTCCATGGACACCCGTCCGACGACAGGGTAAGTGGAGGCCCCGAAGCCCACCACGGCGCGGTTGCCCAGGTCCCTCCGGTAGCCGTCGGCGTAGCCGCAGTGGAGGGTGGCGATCTGGAGGGTGCCCGGGGCCACGAAGGTGCGCCCGTAGCCCACCGTGGTGCCCGCCGGCACCGTTTTGATCCGGGCTACTTCGGCCACCAGCTCCAGGGCCGGCTCCAGGCCCAGGGCCCGGCCCTCGGGGAGGCAGGCGAGGCCGTAGAGGGCCAGGCCCGGCCGGACGTGGGTGTCCTCGTCCAGGAGGCCCCGGAGGCAGGCGTCGCTGTTGGCGTGGTGCCGCTGGCGGAAGTCCAGGCCCCCCTCCCGGAGCTGGGCCAGGCAGGCCCGAAAGGTGGCCCGCTGGCGCTCCGCGAAGCCCCGGTCGGGGTCGTCGGAGGTGGCGAAGTGGCCCATGACCCCCTCCATCCAAGGGGAGAGGGCCCGCAGGCCGTCCAGGCAGGTCCCCAGCTCCGTGGGCAGGAAGCCGAAGCGGCCCATGCCCGTGTCCAGCTTGAGGTGGAGCCGCACCGGGTGCTCCTTCAGGACCCGGGCGTAGGCCTCCAGGTCCTCGGGCCCCACCAGGGCCGCCTCCAGGCCGTGGGATGCGGCCAGGGGCAGGGCCTCGGGCCGCAGGCCCCCCAGCACCAGGATGGGGGCGGCGAGGCCCGCCTCCCGGAGCTCCAGGGCCTCCTCCAGGCTCGAGACGCCCAGGCCGTGGGCGCCGGCCTCCACCAGGGCCCGGCCCACGGGGCCCGCCCCGTGGCCGTAGGCGTTGGCCTTCACCACCGCCCAGATCCCGCGGCCTCCGGCCGCCGCGCGGACGCGGCCGACGTTGCGCCGGATCCGGTCCAGGTGGATCTCCGCCCGGAGGGCCCGCCCCTCGGGCCGGAGGCGCAGGGGGGGGAGGGCTTCGGGGGAGGCGCTCATAGCGGAGTCGGGCGGCGGGGGCCCGCCGGCCCGCTCACTCCGCCAGGCCCTGTTCGGCCAGCCAGCGCTCGGCGTCGATGGCGGCCATGCACCCGCTGCCGGCGGCGGTCACCGCCTGGCGGTAGACGTGGTCCTGCACGTCGCCGCAGGCGAAGACGCCGGGCACGGGCGTGCGGCTGCTGCCCTTCTCCACCTGCAGGTAGCCGGTCTCGTCCATGGGCAGCTGGCCCTTGAAGA
>CAYSXG010000738.1:0-1669 GCA_964434895.1 uncultured Solibacteraceae bacterium
GGGACTGGAATGGTCCTTGCCGGAAGTTCTGTGCCACGCGCCACAGGCGGGGCCTCAGGCGGATGGCGATGGGATTGCCGTTGTGGGAGGGGGAGGAGGCGCCAAAGGAGGCGCCGAAGAGATCCTGGAACGTGGGGCTGGGGGCCTTGAACCCGATGGTGTTGAGGTTCGCCAGGTTGTTGCCGATCACGTTGAGGTTGCTGGAATTGGTGGAGAGGCCGGAAAGGCTGGCGTAGAAGGCGCTGAAGAGGCCCATGGCTGGCTCCTGGAAGGTGGGGCGGGTGCGTGGGGACGGGGTCTAGGGGAGGTTCAACTGGAGAGCTGGCTGATATCGCTGAGGGCGTAGCTCCTTCCGCCCGCCAGCAGGGTGACGGTCCCGTTGGTGAAGGAGACCGCGTCCACCCGCAGGTAGGTGGTGGTGGCGGTGCCGACGGACTTGCCGTTCGCCCCCTGAGCGTCGATCTCGACGGTGTAGGACCCGTCCGCCGTGGCCTTGCCCGCGGCGTCCAGCCCGTCCCACTGGATGGTGTGGCTGCCCTTGGCCTGGGCTCCCTGGTCGAGGGTGCGGACCACCTTGCCCGAGGCGTCCTTGATGACCACCTGCACACTGGCGGCGTCGCCGTCCAGGTTGAGGTCCAGCTTGCCCCCGGTCCCGCCGCTTTCCTGGATGACGTTTCCGGGGACCTGGACGTGCTTGCCGACCAGGGAGGTGGCCTGGGCCTGGAAGATGCCCGTGTTCTGGGCCTGGATGCCCTGCAGCAGCTTGTTCGTGTTCTGCATCTGCTCCAAGGTCGAGAAGCTGGTCATCTGCTGGACCATCTGGTTGGGGTCCTGGGCCTGGCTAGGATCCTGGCTGCGGAGTTGGGCCACCAGCAGCCTCAGGAAGGCGTCCTTGTCCAGGGTGTTGGAGGGGGCCTTCTTGGCGGAGGGAGGGGTGGCCGTCGCCGCCGTGTTGGTGATGAGGCCGGTTTCCATGGGGACTCCTGGGGACTAGGCGAAAACTTCGATGCGATGGGTGGATGCAAAAGCCGCTGCCAGAACCGTAGGCGTTTCTTGCCGTTTTCCGGACTGGGCCTCGCCAGGAAGGGGGCGGGGGTTCGAAGGGGATTCGCTTTGGGCCTGCTGTTGGCCTTGACGCTGGCCCTGCTGGAGGTCGAAGCTGCCCAGTTCCAGGCCCTGCTGGCGCAGGGAGTACTCGAGGGTGGCGCGATGGTCGCTGAGGACCGGGATCGTGCCGGCCTCGGTGGCCCACACCCGGGCGTGGACCTGATTCCCATCCACCTTCAGCTGGATGGTCACCTTGCCGAGGTTCTCCGGGTGGAGCTGCAGCTCCGCCGACTGGCTGCCCTGGCGCAGGATCCATCGGATGCTGCCCTCCACCTGGGCCATGACCGGGTGCGGAAGGGGCGGGGGAGCCTGGGCGGCCGCGGGTGTGGCGGGGCTGCCCGGGGCGTTCAGGGACCCGCCATCTCTATCGCGGTGTGTTCGTTCAGCTGGAAAAACGCGGCTACGATTTCGTCGCAGGCCTCGAGGTCGAATTCCATATCTTCAAGCTGGAAGATGCGCGGATGTCGCCCGAGGATGCCGGCCAGCCCGGCAATCCGCCGTCGGTCAGCCTGCTGTCGCACGGTTACCAGTACCTCACCGAGCAGCGCTACGACCAGATGGA
>CAYSXG010000739.1:0-1668 GCA_964434895.1 uncultured Solibacteraceae bacterium
GCCAGCCTTCACCGCGTAACTTTTCAGCAACCGCCAGAACTGCTGGCGGGTGAGCGCCTCGCCGCCTCGGCCCAGGAAGAGCTCGTCGCCCTTGGGCCGGAAGCCAGACCGCAGCCGCAGCCATTCGCGGATCCAGCCCTCGGCGCCCTCTCCGAAGGGAATGAGCCGCTCCTTGCGCCCCTTGCCCATCACCTTGAGGAAGCCCTGGTCCAGGAAGACGGAGAGCGCCGGCAGGCCCGCCAGTTCCGAGACGCGGAGGCCTGAGGCGTAGAGCAGCTCCAGCCAGGCCCGGTCCCGGACGCCCAGGGGCGTGGCCGTGTCCGGCGCCGCCAGCAGCGCCTCCACCTGGGACTCGCTGAGGGTCTTGGGCAGGATGCGGGGTGGCCGCGGCGGCCTCACGACGGCCTCGGGCCCTGCTGCCCCGCCGCCCTCCATGCGCAGGAAGGCGAGGAACTGGCGCATGGCCGAGGACATGCGGGCCAGGCTGCGGGGCGACTTGCCCAGGGCCTGCTGGTGCACCAGGAAGCCGGTGATGCCGTCGCGGGCCAGATCGGAAGGCGCCACGCCCTTGTCCGAGGACCAGGCGGCCAATTGCTGGAGGTCCGAAAGGTAGCCTGAGGCGGTGTTCGGGGAGAGGCCCCGTTCGACGGCCAGGTGGGTGTGGAATTCCCGGAGGCTCATGGCCCACCCAAGGGGCCATCCTTCAGCAGGTTCCTCGTGTTCCTTGGGCCTTGGCATGGGAGATGGCGGCTCGAATATGATGTGTGGTTGAAATAACCCTAACCCGTGGTAGTCTCATCCGGTTCGATTTCAAGGAGCCCACGATGGCTGAGATCAAGAAAAAGGTCATTGCGATCATCGCCGAGCAGCTGGCCAAGCCTGAGGATTCCATCCAGGAGTCCAGCCACTTCGTGGACGACCTCGGCGCCGACAGCCTCGACACCGTCGAGATCATCATGGCCATCGAAGAGGCCTTCGGCCTCGAGATCCCCGAGTCCGAGCAGGAGAAGATCCGCACGGTCGGCGACGCCATCAACTACATCGAGAAGCACGCCAAGGCCTGAGTGGCACCTGCACCGACGCGCCGCATGAGTCCCTCATGCGGCGCGTCTGCGTTTGACCGGGCGCAATTGAGCGATAATCGGAATTCCTGAGGATCCCGCCATGAGCACAGCCACCCGCCGCCGCGTCGTCATCACCGGAATGGGCACCGTGAACCCCTGTGGTCTCACGGTGGACGAGACCTGGAGCAACCTGCTGGCCGGGAAGAGCGGCATCGGCCCCATCGACCGCTTCGACGCCACGGACTTCTCCTGCCGCATCGCCGGCCAGGTGAAGGGCTTCGACCCCGACAAGTTCATCGACAAGAAGGAACAGAAGAAGATGGACATCTTCATCCGCTTCGCCCTGGGCGCGGCGCATGAGGCGTGGGTCGACTCGGGCCTGGACCAGGTGGAGTTCACGAAGGCCGAGCGGGAGATGTTCGGCACCTACATCGGCTCCGGCATCGGCGGCCTCACCACCATCTGGGAGGAGGCCAACGGCCACCGCGGCCCCCGCCGCACGCGCCCCCTCCTCATCCCCCTCACGAACCTCCAACTGGCCCGGCGCTTCCCCCGCCCCACGTTCCGCCCCCCAGGCCCCAAACCCGCCCGTGGCACGCCGCCC
>CAYSXG010000740.1:0-1654 GCA_964434895.1 uncultured Solibacteraceae bacterium
CCCGGGCCAGGGCCATGCTGTGGCCCACGGAAAAGGAGGTCCAGCCCCAGCTCCCGGTCTCCTTCTGGATCATGCTCACCGTGCCCAGGCAGGGCGTGTACACCAAGGTAAAGACCATGAAGGCCAGGGCCGTGAGGGCGGTCATGCCGGAGCGGTTGCGGATGGCTTCCTGGAGGGGGTTCAGCCGCTGGCCCGGGTCCGGCGCCCCGGCCTTGGCCTGGTGGATCACCGCCATGGTGCTCACCACGATCTCCTTGGCCACGAAGCCGGCCGTGAGGGCGATGACGTCCTTCCACGCCTCCGGGCGCCGGTGGTCCGGGTCCAGGATGGGGGCCAGCGTGGGCTGGATGGCCTGGCCCAGCCGGGCGGCGAGGCTGGAGTTCACGATGCGGCTTTGGTGGGCCAGGTTCAGCTCCTCCAGCCGGGCCTCCTTCTCCGCCTCCGGCAGGGCCTGGGCCTGCACGGACCTCGCCCGGGCGTGGAACTCCGCGTCCCACTCCTTGTTGGTGATGCCGGGGTAGTGGGAAAGGAACCACACCAGGGTCGCCCCCGCCAGGATCGTCGTGCCCGCCCGGGTGAGGAAGACGGACCCCTTCTCCCACATGTGGATGAGGGTGCTCCGCAGCACGGGCATCCGGTAGGGGGGGAGCTCCATCACGAAGGGGGCGCTGGGGCCGCGGAAGAGGGAGCTCTTGAGGATGCGCCCCGCCAGGATGGCCAGCAGGAAGCCCAGGAAGTGCATGGCGATGATGGAAAGGGCGGCCTTGAAGGGGGTGAAGAAGGTGCCGGCGATGAGGATGTAGACCTGCAGCCGGGCCGAGCAGGACACCAGGGGGATCACCAGGATCGTGATGAAGCGGTCCGCCCGGCTTTCGATGGTGCGCGTGGCCTGCACGGCGGGGACGTTGCAGCCGGTGCCCATCACCAGGGGGATGAAGCTCTTCCCGTGGAGGCCCATGACGTGCATGAGGCGGTCCATGATGAAGGCCGCCCGGGCCATGTAGCCCGTGTCCTCCATGAAGGCGATGCAGCCCATGAGCAGCATGATGACGGGCACGAAGACCACCACGGCGCCGACGCCCGGGATGATGCCGTCCACCAGCAGGCTCGTGAGCTCCCCGGGGGGGAGGTGGGCCGCCGCCGCGTCGTGCATCCAGGTGAAGCCCGCGCTGATCCAGTCCTGGGGATACTTCCCGAGGACGAAGGTGAGGGTGTACACCGCCACCATGACCGCGATGAAGACGGGGATGCCCAGGAGCCGGTGGGTCAGGAGGTTGTCCAGCCGGTCCTTCAGGTTGGCCTCCGGGGCGTGGGGCTGGCTCAGGGCCTCGCTCACCAGGCCGTGGGCGAAGCCGTAGCGGCGCTCCGCCACGAGGGTGGCCCCGTCGTCCCCCAGGTGGGGCTCCAGGAAGCCCAGGGAGGCCTTCACCTGGGACTCGATGGCGTGGCGGGCGTGGCTTTCCGCCACCAGCCGGGCCCCCTCCGGGCTGCGCTCCAGCAGCTGCAGGGCCAGCCAGCGGGGGGCGACGGCCTCCGAAAGCCGCTCGTCCTGGCGGATCGCCCCCTCCAGCCTGAGGAGCTCGCCTTCCAGGTCGTGGCCGTAGTCCACGGAGACGGCGCGAACGCGGGGATCCTCGCCGCGCGCGACGGCCGC
>CAYSXG010000741.1:0-1646 GCA_964434895.1 uncultured Solibacteraceae bacterium
ATGGTGGCCGGGGGCGCCCCCCCCCCCTCCGCCATCGTGGCCAACCCCCAGGCCGTGTCCCGGGGCGGCCCCGCCTCCCCGAAGATCAACGTCGGTCAATTCGCCCGGGGCGTGCTGGCCCTGCGGGCCGGCGGAGGCATCAACTACGAGGGGGCCTCCGGCTCCATCGACTTCGACGACAACGGGGACGTCACCAGCGCCATCTACGTCTGGTGGAAGGTGGTGAAGAACCCCGACGGGAAGCTGGTCTACGTCACCGAAAAGCAGATCTCGGTGCCCTAGGAGCCTAGCCTCCCTCCACCATGCGGATGAATTCCGCGGCGAAGCGATGGATGTCCCCGGGCCAGCGGGCGGAGAGGTAGGAGCCGTCCCGGAGGGCGAAGCCCCGCCCCGGGTGGGCCTCGTCGTCCCGCCGAAGGGGCAGGGGCCCCCGGACGAAGTGCGCCGGGTCCGCCAGGAGGGAGCGCACCTCCTCCTCCACGCTCCGCTCGTAGGTGAGGTAGTAGCGCCCGGCCCAGGGGCGGCTGAGCTGGTAGGCCAGACGCTCCTGGGTGTGCAGCAGGGCCGTGGTCCGGCGCCCGTGCAGGACCGAGAGGCCGGTTTTCGGGTCCCGGCTGCGGGCCGCCAGCAGCACGCCGTGGCAGACGGCCCCCACGGGCTTGCGGGCCCGGAAGAAGTCCGCCACCAGGGACTGCAGGACCCCGGATTCCAGGTAGGGCCTCATGCCCGGGGCGTGGCCCCCCGGGAGCAGGAGTCCCTCGAAGTCCGAGGCCCGCAGCTCCCCGTAGGCCGCCGGGGCCCGGAAGGCGGGGTCCCCTTCCATCTCCCGGTAGGTCGCGGCGGCGTCGGAGGTGGCCCGGAGCAGGGGGGCGAAGGGTCCCAGGCCCTCCCCGGTGATCATGCGGGGATCGGCCTGGGCGGGGCGGCCCTCGGGGGTGGCGAAGCGGACCTCCATCCCCCGGCGGGCCAGCAGGCGCCAGGGGAGGGCGGACTCCGAGGGATCGAAGTCCCGGTCGGGTAGGGGCATCAGGATCAGGGCCGGCCTCCCCGCAGGCCCACCTCGAAGGCGCCGGCGTAGCCCTCCCCGTCCGGGGAGAGAGGGAGCAGCAGGAGGGAGCCCCCCCGCCGGAAGAGGCCGTCCTCCTCGTTCCGCGTATCCCGGGGACCTCGGGCGGCGTAAGGGGCCCCGGCGTGCACCCGGTCCGTGACGGCCTCGTCGAAGTAGAGCTGGGAGGTAAAGACCCGACCTCTCCGGGACCCGGGATTCGTGCGGATCTGGAGGTGGAGGTGCACGGTCCGGCCGGGGTACCAGCCCGGATAGAGGGTGAGGAAGTGGACCCGGCCCTACCCGTCGCACAGCGGGTAGCCCCGCAGGAAGGCCGTGCCCCGGGGTGAAAAGCGGCCCGCCCGGGCCGCCACGTGCCGGGGGGTGCTTTGCCGAGCCAGCCTCCCGCGGGGGCGGTAGCCCCCACGCCGGCCAGGTCGGCCGCCTCCCGATCGCGCAGATCGTCGGCGGGTGGTTCGTCGTCGTGAGGCGTCGAACCGAGGACCGAGACGGCTGGTCCGGCACCGGCCGATGCCTGCCGGATGGCGGCGAGCGCTTGGTACGCCGGCTGGGCACCCTCCTCGGGCGCGATGAGCCGGCC
>CAYSXG010000742.1:0-1643 GCA_964434895.1 uncultured Solibacteraceae bacterium
TGGCGCGGGCGTCCAGCAGGTGCGGGCGCATGGCTGCGAGGCCGCCCAGCTCGAAGCGCTCCAGCTGCGCCATGGCCAGCTCGCGGATCCGCGGCCGTCCCAGCTCACTGCCGAAGACGAGGGGGAGCTCCAGATTATCGATGAGGTCGAGGTTGGCCAGCAGACCGCCCCGGCCGAAGGAGAGGCCGATGCGCGTCCGCCCCTTCAGCCCCGCTAGGCCCTCGCCGGGCCAGAGCTGGACGCCGGAGACCAGGACCCGGCCCCGCGCCGGCTCCGTGAGACCGCCGCACATGCGGAGCAGCTGCCCGCGCGCGAAGGCGCTGCCCCCGCTCAGCAGGAGGGAGCGGCCCGCCTCCAAGCGCAGATCCAGGCCCGTGAAGACGGGGCGCCCATTGGGGCCGTCCAGGTGGATGCCTTCGAGGCTCAGATCAGGCATAGACCCACGCGGCGAGGAAACCGTCCACCATGAAGACCGCAGCTAGGCAGGCCACCACGGCGCGGGTCACGGCCTGGGGGATCTCCGTATGGCTCTCCCGCACCCTCAAGCCGTAGTAGCAGGCCAGCAGGGCGATGGTGGAGCCGAAGCCCAGCACCTTGATGAGGGTCACGGCCAGGTCCCGGTTCACCATCACGGACTGCACCTGGTCGAGGAAGGAGGCCAGCGGCATGCCGGCCCTCAGCGAGGCCACGAGGAAGCCCCCCAGCAGGGCGGAGAGGTCGAGGAAGACCATGAGGCCGAAGAGGGAGGTGACGACGCCCAGCACCCGCGGGACCAGCAGGTACTGGACCGGGTTGACCCCGTGCACCTCCAGCGCGTCGATCTCGTCGTTGATGCTCATGGTGGCCAGCTCGGCGGCGATGGCGGTGCCGCTACGGCCGATGACCAGCACCGCCGCCAGCAGCGGGCCCAGCTCGCGGATGACGATGGCCACCAGCAGCAATCCCGAGAATCGCTCGGCGCCCAGGCCCGGGATCTGGGCGTAAGCCTGCAGCAGCGTCACCGCGCCCAGCAGCATGGCGGAGCCGCAGACCAGGCCCAGGGCGTGGATGCCCGTGAAGCGGATCTGCGCCTTCAGCACGGCGCCCATGGCGCGGAACTGGGTATGGCGCATGAGGAGGAGCCCCCTCAGCGCGAGCCAGCCCAGCCGGGCGACATTGCCCAGGCTTTCCAGGAAATGGCGAACCGCCGCCCCCAGGGCTTCAATCCAGTGGATCATTGCGGCCCAGCCTATCACCGGCCTTTGGCGCCGGGCCCCTTTTCGGCGAAGCCGCCGGCGAAGTCGATGACGCAGAGATGGCCGTAGGTGGCGTGGCTTCCGAGGGCCGCCCCCGCCGTGCGGAATTCCGCGTTGAAGAGGCTCTTCCGGTGGCCGCGGCCTGGCACCCCGTCATCCACCAGCAGGTTCAGCACCACCCGGCGCGGGTCCACGGGACCGTAGCTGATGGCCTCGCCCGCGGTCTCCTCCCAGCGTCCGTAGCGCTCCATCCGGTCGAAGGGCGTGCTGCCGCGCTTTCCGGCGTGCCCGGTGGCGCCGTTGGCCTGCTCCAGCACGTGTTCCATGGCCGCGAGATGGAGCCCCTCGGACCAGGAAAGGGGCGGCAGGGTCCTCGCCGATTCCATGAAGGCCACGGCCTCGGCAACG
>CAYSXG010000743.1:0-1638 GCA_964434895.1 uncultured Solibacteraceae bacterium
CACGGGGAGGAAGAAGGTCGCGAAGCTGATGCCGGTGCCGAACGCCTCGATCACCAGCGCGGTGCCGATCGGGACCGCGGCGTGCAGGAAGTAGAGGATGGTCCAGGTCTCCGCCGCCCTCGTGATCCAGCCGAGGAAATTGCACGCGAAAGAGAGACCGAGACGTCGGGGTTGTCGTCGGTAGAAGCTGGCCAGCGCCCCGTCCACCCCCGTCGCCCCCCAGCCCTCCCCCCACCCCCCGCGAACCCCCAGGGCGGCGCACGCACCCCCCCCCCCGGCCTCACTTCCGGTCCGGTCCTGCAGGCCCCGGGCCACCCGGTCGCCGATGCCGCCGCGGCGCTCGCTCGCGCCGGCCTAGGCCGCCTCCAGCAGGGCGCGGCCCCCTTCCTGGGGCTGTGCCCCCTCCGCCACCACCACCAGGGAGTACATTCGACCCAACGCGTCACGGGCCCGGACCTTGGCCGCCACCTTGTCCAGGTCGAAGGGGATCTCGGGGATCAGGATGGCCTGGGCGCTGCCTGAAATGCCCGCGTGGAGGGCGATCCAGCCCGCATAGCGGCCCATGACCTCCACCACCAGCACCCGCTGGTGGCTTTCGGCCGTGCTGTGGAGGCGGTCCAGGCATTCGGTGGCGAAGGCCACCGCCGTATCGAAACCAAAGGTGGTGAAGGTCTTATCCAGGTCGTTGTCGATGGTCTTGGGCACTCCGATCACCCGCAGGCCCCGTTGGGAGAGGGCGTGGCTGATGGTGAGGGTGCCGTCCCCTCCGACGGAGACGAGGGCATCCAACTCCCGCTTGGCGAAGAATTCCAGGATTTCCTCCGTGCGGTCCACCTCCCGGAGGCTGCCGTCGGGCATCCGGACCGGGTAGCGCAGGGGGTTGCCCTTGTTGGTGGTGCCCAGGATGGTCCCTCCCAGATGCCCGATGCCACGGACGCGGTCCCGGGTGAGACGGAATACGCCACCTTCGGCGTAGCGCTCCGGGTAAAGGATGCCGTTGAAGCCGTCCCGGATGCCGTAGCATTCCCAGCCCCGGTTCACCGCCGCCAGCACCGTGGCGCGGATGACGGCGTTGAGCCCGGGGGCGTCCCCCCCACCGGTGTTGATGGCGATGCGGCGAATGGGAGCGGACATGGGGTTCCTTTTCATCCCGTTATCGGAGGCCCCGGCCCTCGGGTGAAGAACGGGTGATGCTGGCGCCTTCCTTGCTTGATCTTGGAGCCCTGTCCGAAGGAGGGGCGTCCATGCACCTCGGCGGTCCCCAACAGATTCCATCCCCTCCTCCCCTGGAGGCCGGATGGGAGGGACGCCTGCCGGTGCCCTTGGTCCATGCCCTCTGGCGCCGGGACCGGGACACCTTCCTTCACGGGCTGCGGGTGGCCCGCCTCACGGCCCTGGTGGCCGAGGCGATGGGCCTCGAGGCCGTCGAGGGGGAACGGGCGGCCCTGGGGGCCTTCCTGCACGACGTGGGCAAGCTGAGGGTGGGTCTGGCCCTCCTGCGCAAGCCCGCCGAATTCACCCGCAGCGAGCACCGCTCCATGCAGATGCACGCGGTCTTGGGGCACGGGGCCCCGAACCCGGCCGGGGGGTCCGCCTTTGCCCCGGGTGCCCCTGCCCGACCCCAGCGCGCGGGGAGGG
>CAYSXG010000744.1:0-1626 GCA_964434895.1 uncultured Solibacteraceae bacterium
GAGGCCGTGGGCCAGGGCGCCGGCCTTGAAGCCCGTGCGGTCCGTGCGGTGGATGTGGTGGATGTCGTAGCCCAGCATCCGGTACTTCTGCACCACGGCCGCCGTGACCTTGACGGTGTCGTCGGTGGAATCGTCCAGCACCTGGATCTCCAGGCGGTCCTTGGGCCAGTCCATGTGGATGACGCTGTCCACCAGGCGCTCGACCACGTTCACTTCGTTGAAGATCGCCAGCTGCACCGTGACCATGGGCAGGTAGTCGGCGTCGCCCTTGGGCTGGGGAACGTCCTTCTTGTGCCGGAAGTAGAGCAGCAGCATGTAGAGGCGGTGGGCCCCATAGATGCTGAGGATGGTCAGGATGGTGAAATACGTCGCGAGCACTGCGAGTTTCACGGTGGCCATGGCGGCGAGGGTCCCCCAGAAAAAACGCCTGAAGGCAGGCGTTCCTTAATTTTCCCAGGCATTTGGGAAAAAGCCATAGGTTTTATTCAAAACGTGAAACCCTTCGATTCCCGGGCGGGGGCCCTGCCTTCCTCTGGCCGGTTCCTATATTGGACTGGGTAGGATGGGGGCATGGGATCCAACCACAATCTGCCGGAGAGCCTGGGCCGGTACAAGGTGAAAGCGCTCCTGGGCGCCGGGGCCATGGGCAGCGTCTACCTGGCGGAGGATCCGCGCATCAAGCGCAAGCTGGCCATCAAGATGGTGAAGACCGACCTGCTGCGGAACGAGGAGGACCGGCACGAATGCCTGGCCCGCTTCCAGCGGGAGGCGGAGGTCTCGGGCCTCCTCAACCACCCGGGCATCGTGGCCATCTACGATTTCGGGGACAGCGAGGAGGGCCCCTACCTGGCCATGGAGTACGTGGAGGGGCGGCCCCTGGACGCCATCCTCAAGTCCCAGGACCACCTGCCCGTCTCCGAGGGGCTGCGCATCCTCCAGGCCATCGGGGAGGCCCTGGACCACGCCCACGTCAAGGGCATCGTCCACAGGGACGTGAAGCCGGGCAACATCATGATCTCCCACGAGGGCCGGGCCAAGCTCATGGACTTCGGCATCGCCAAGCGGGAGGACCTGACCCTCACCCATACGGGGACCTTCCTCGGGACCCCCAACTACGCCAGCCCCGAGCAGATCCGGGACGGCGTCGTGGACAGCCGTTCCGATATCTTCAGCTTCGCGGTGGTGGCCTTCGAGGTGCTGTCCGGACGCATGCCCTTCCCGGGGAACTCCCTCAACACGATCCTTTACAAGATCGTGAACGAGCCCCCGGTCCAGCTGGAGCCCCCGGTGCCCGGCATCATCCCCGAGGGCTGGAGGGTGGTCTTCGACCGGGTCCTTTCCAAGTCCCCGGCGGATCGCCACCCCACCTGCGCGGCCTTCATGACGGAGCTCCAGGAGGCGGTGCAGGACATGGACACCGCCACCGTCCGGCGGGTCCTCCACCAGGAGCCCCTGATCTCCCTCCACACCGGGCTGACGCCGCCGGCGGCCTCCTCCCCGATCCCGGTCCCGGCCCCCCCCGAGCGCCAGAGGCCCTGGGCCCTCTGGCTGGGGACCCCCCTCGCGGCGGCCCTGGGCCTGGGGGCCTGGGTGGCCCTGCGCCCCAAGGCCGCCATGGCCCAGGTC
>CAYSXG010000745.1:0-1625 GCA_964434895.1 uncultured Solibacteraceae bacterium
GCCCCTTGCCGGTGACCTTCAGGAAGCCCTCGTCCAGGAAGACCGAGCGGGCGGGCAGGGTGGCCGGCTCCGTGACCCGCAGGCCCGCGGCGTAGAGCAGCTCCATCCAGGCCCGGTCCCTCACGCCCAGGGCCGAATGGACGTCCGGGGCCGCCAGCAGGGCCTCCACCTGGGCCTCGCTGAGGGTCTTGGGCAGCGTGCGGGGAGGCCGGGGCGGCCTCACCACCGCCTCGGGGCCGGCGCCGCCCTCCCCCTCCAGGCGCAGGAAGCCCAGGAACTGGCGCAGGGCGGAGGAGGTGCGGGCCACGGAGCGGGGGGCCTTGCCCTCGCCCTGCTGGGCCACCAGGAAGGCGGTCACCGCGTCCCGGTGGAGGTCCGAGGGGGAGAGGCCCCGGCCGATGGCCCAGGCGGCCAGGATCCGGAGGTCCGAGGCGTAGGCGGATACGGAGTTGGGGCTGAGGCCCCGCTCCGCGGCCAGGTGGGTCTCGAATTCCCGCAGGCTGGCGCCCCAGCCGAGGGTCCAGCCTCCTTCGGGTTCCGTGTGCGTGGGGGGGCGGGGCATGGGTCCTGGTCCGGGTGTTCGGGGCGCCCTCCTTTATCTCAGAGGGCGCGGAGCCCATGGTTCAGGACTTTCACTTGGGTCCTCCGATATACCCGTGATAGCCTCGTCGGGTTCTGTTTCAGGAGAGCCCGATGGCTGAAATTCGTAAGAAGGTGATCGCGATCATCGCCGAGCAGCTGGCCAAGCCCGAGGATTCCATTTCCGAATCCAGCCATTTCATCGACGACCTGGGCGCCGACAGCCTCGATACCGTCGAGATCATCATGGCCATCGAAGAGGCCTTCAGCCTCGAGATCCCCGAGGCGGAGCAGGAGAAGATCCGCACCGTGGGCGACGCCATCGCCTACATCGAGAAGCACCAGAAGGCCTAAGCCGCATTGCCTATACGACGCGCCGCATGACGACCCGTTGTGCGGCGCGGAACTTTTTTAGTCCGGGGCCCTGAGGCAAAATGGAAGCGCGCCCGCGGCCCGCCGCCGTCGCTCAGGACTCAAGACCTCAAGACTCAGGACTTCTTCAGGGAGCCCCCATGACCACCATCACCCGCCGCCGCGTCGTCATCACCGGCATGGGCACCGTGAACCCCTGTGGCCTCACGGTGCAGGAGACCTGGGCCAACCTGCTGGCGGGCAAGAGCGGCATCAGCCGGGTGGACCGCTTCGACGTCAGCGACTTCGCGGCGAAGATCGCCGGCCAGGTGAAGGGCTTCAACCCCGACCTGTTCATCGACAAGAAGGAACAGAAGAAGATGGACGTCTTCATCCACTTCGCCATGGGCGCGGCGGCGGAGGCGTGGAAGGACGCGGGCTACGAGGACCTGGAACTCTCCAAGGCCGAGCGGGAGGCCTTCGGCACCTACATCGGCTCCGGCATCGGGGGCCTCACCACCATCTGGGAGGAGGCCAACGGGTACCGCGGCCCGCGCCGCACCAGCCCCTTCTTCATCCCGAGCCTCATCATCAACCTCGCCAGCGGCTTCGCCAGCATCAAGTACGGCCTGCAGGGCCCCAACAGACCCTTGGCCACCCCCTGGCCCCACGGCCCCCACGCCATCCGCACCCCC
>CAYSXG010000746.1:0-1624 GCA_964434895.1 uncultured Solibacteraceae bacterium
TCAGGGCGGGTGGCGCTGGTATACCCGTGGCGGCACCGGTAGGCGGGCTGGCCGTTGGACCAGGCTGACTCCAGCCTGCGCCCGCACCGCCCGCAGGCCAGCAGACCGGCCAGCAGGTACCGGCGCACGGCGGGTCCACCTGGACCGCGCGGTGCGGTGGCGTCCTGGGCGGCGATGAAATCGGCCTCGCTGACCAGCGCCGCATGAGCGGGCCGTTTGGAGATGACCCAGCCTTCGGGCAGGTTCCACGGGGCCCTTCGCAAGGGGGACAGGCGCGTCTCGGGCGTCGCAGCGGAGGGGAGCGGGAGTCGGCTCGGTGCGTGGGGGGGGGGGCGAGCCGGATCGCCGATCTTTCTTCGGAACCTTTTACGTGGTTGCTTTTTACCGCATTTCCTCCCCGAATTCCCGCTTCCTTTCTTCTCCATCCGACCTAGATTCGAAGGTAGAAGCCATAGGGCCCGAGGCGCTGCACTGGGACTGGCGGCGCGGGCCTTCTGAAGAGGAGGATGCGATGAGGAAGCTTCCGTATGTGGCGTCAGCGATTTTGGCGTCCAGTGGATGCTCGGTGGTGCTGTCGGATGCGGCGCCGCGGAGGGCCTCCGCTCAATCGGTCACCTGGGGGGCGTCGGTGGGGGGGGAGGCCGAGGACGTGAACTACGTCGTGTATCGGGACTATTTCGGATGCACGGACGACGAGTTCGCGGCGGTGCCCTATTACCGGACCTATTACGGGGTCGATGACTGCGACCTCTTCTTCCTGTTCTACGTATCCCGTTTTGCGGGCGTGGGGTTCGACCTGGTCTTCCACGACTACTACTACTCCTGCGGTCGTGACTACGGCCGCTTGGTGACGCGCTACCGCGTGGACCCGGCGCGCTTCTTCGTGCCGGTCCCGGCGAGCTACGCGTTGGCGGGACCCTACAGCCGGCCCTACAGCTACTACCAAACGGGGCAGGTCGGGACCGCGTCCTTCAGCAACGACGAGTACCGGGCCCTGGTGGCGTTGAAGATCGGCGTGGACTACCAGGGGCGGCCGGCGGACCAGGTGATGGCGGGGGTCCGCGATACCCCGCGGGCACCGCACCGGGTGGTCTACCAGTTCAGGGACGATGCGGGCAAGGGCGGCCGGACGGCTACGGGGGCCCCGCTTCGGGCTGCTTCCCCGCGACCCTGGACCTTGTCGTCCCAGGACCGGGAGACCTTCCACAGCCAGCAGGAAGCCCGGATCTCCCAACGGGAGCCCGTCTTCCGGGGCGCCCACAAGGACGTGGCGGAGCGGATGCCGAGGCCGGCGGAGCGGGCCGGACGGGACCCGGCGGAGGAACGCCGCCAGGCCCGGGAAGCGCAGGACCGTCAACGGGTCCAGGACGAGCTGGGACGAAGGCGGGCCGCGGAGGAGCAATCCCGCCTCCGCGCGCAGGAGGAGCAGGCCCGGCAGCAGGCCCGGGATGAGCAGAACCGAAGGCTGGCTCGTGAGGAGCAGGACCGGAAACAGGCTCGGGAGGAGCAGAAGCGAAGGCAGGCCCAGGAAGAGCAGAACCGAAGGCGGGCGCGGGAGGCGCAGGACCGGGAGCAGGCCCGGGAGCGGCAGAGACAGAGGGAGGGCCAGGAGAGGCAAGGCCCG
>CAYSXG010000747.1:0-1623 GCA_964434895.1 uncultured Solibacteraceae bacterium
AAAAACCTGCGGACAAGAAGCCGGAGGAGCGTCGCCCCGCCGAGGTCGCGGCCAAGCCCGTGACCCCGCCCCCGCCTCCCCAGCCGCCCGTGCGTCCCCCGCCTCCTCCCGCCCCCGCAGCACCCGCACCGGCGCCCGCGCCGCCGCAACCCCAGCATCAGCCACAGCCTCCCTCCCTCGGACCGTCCCACGGTCAGCAGGGTCAGGGTGGTCCTTACGGTCAGGGTGGCCAATCGCAGGGTCAGGGTGGCCAGCAGCAGGGCCAACAGCAGAGTCAGCAGCAAGGGCAGCAACAGGGCCAACAGCAGGGCCAGCAACAAGGTCAACAGCAGGGCGGCGGTCAGTACGGCGGCCAGGGCTACGGCGGCGGCTACCCCAACGACTTCCGCGGCGGTCGCCGCAAGAAGAAGCGCCGCAAGGGCGGCGGCGGCTTCGGCGGCCCAGGCGGCCAGTTCGGCGGTGGCGGTGGGGGTGGAGGCCAGCCGCACCACCAGCCCTACCACGATCAGTCACTCCCCTCCGATGAGGAGCTCGAGCGCGAGGCCGCGGAGCTGGAGCGCATCGCCGCCTCCAGCCCCGGCGCCGCCAAGGACGCGATCTCGATCTCGCAGCTCCAGCGGATGGAGATCGACGAGCTGCACAAGGTCGCGGACAAGGAAGGCCTGGCCGACTTCCACCAGATCCCCAAGCAGGAGCTGATCTTCAAGATCCTCAAGGCCCGCGCCGCCAAGCAGGGCCTCATGTACGGCGAGGGCACGCTGGAAATCATGCCGGACCACTTCGGCTTCCTGCGCTCCCCCGAGCAGTCCTACCTGCCCGGCCCCGACGACATCTACATCTCCCCGTCGCAGGTCCGGCGTTTCGGCCTGCGCAAGGGCATGATCGTCAAGGGCCTGATCCGCCCGCCCAAGGAGAGCGAGCGGTACTTCGCGCTGCTCCGTGTCGACGAGGTCAACGGCGGCGCCCCGGGCCGCATCCACGGCCTCTCCAACTTCGAGGACCTCACGCCCCTGCACCCCGAGGAGCGGTTCATCCTCGAGACCACGCCCGACGAGATCGAGTGCCGAATCATCGATCTGGTGGCGCCCGTCGGCAAGGGCCAGCGCGCCCTGATCGTCGCCCCGCCCCGCACGGGCAAGACGGTCCTCCTGCAGAAGATGACCAAGGCCATCCGCAAGAACTACCCGGACACCGAGATCATCGTCCTCCTGGTGGATGAGCGTCCCGAGGAAGTGACCGACTTCCGCCGCTCCTGCCCCGGCGTCGAGGTCGTCGCATCCACCTTCGACGAGGACTCCTCGCGCCACGTGCAGGTCTGCGAGATGGTCATCGAGAAGGCCCGGCGCATGGTCGAGTTCGGCAAGGATGTCGTCATCCTGCTCGACTCCATCACCCGCCTGGCCCGCGCGTACAACGCCAACATGCCCCACTCGGGCAAGATCATGACCGGCGGCCTGGATTCCAACGCCCTCATCCGCCCCAAGAAGTTCTTCGGCGCCGCCCGCGCCATCGAGAAGGGCGGTTCGCTCACCATCATCGCCACCGCGCTGATCGACACCGGCTCCAAGATGGACGAGGTCATCTTCGAGGAGTTCAAGGGCACCGGCAACATGGAGCTCCACC
>CAYSXG010000748.1:0-1231 GCA_964434895.1 uncultured Solibacteraceae bacterium
GCGGAGCTATCGGGGCAGCTGGGCTATGCCGTGGCGCTTCCGGCGCTCGCCGCCCGGCTCGACCGCATCCTCATGGATTCGGAACACGCCGTCTTCGTGGCGGAGCTGGAGGGCCGGGTCGAGGGGTGGATCCACCTCTTCCACGCGGCGCACCTGGAATCCGAGGGCCACGCCGAGATCGGCGGCCTGGTGGTGGAGGAGCAGTTCCGTGGACGAGGACTGGGCGCCGCGCTCATGGCCGCCGCCGAGGATTGGGCAGGCGCGCGAGGGCTTGAAGCCATCCGCCTCCGCTCCCGCATCCAGCGCGAGCGGGCCCACGCCTTCTACCATCGCCTCGGTTACGAAGAAGTGAAGCGGCAGGTCGTGCTGGAGAAGCTCATCGGGCCTGGGTCCAGACACTGAGCCGCGGCGCCGCCCAGGCGCCCCAGCCCCCGGGCACTTTGTTCCCGGCCTCGCAATGCCCGGCGCCGGGCACCACGGTCAGGTCGGGATGCTGGCTGGCCATCTCGCGCACGCCCTCCAAGGGCGTGATGGTGTCCGCATCGCCCGTGAGGAGCGCCATGGGCGTCCGCAGCCTCAGGCTCGCCTTCAAGGGCGAGATCTCCGAAGGATCGAAGTGGGCCTGCCTCCCCGAACGGCGCAGGGCGATCCATTCCGAGGGCCGGGCGAGGAGCTCGAAGGCGCCCAGGCTGCCCCGGATATGGTTGCGGGCCGCGTCCTCCAGATCGCGGTAGGGGGATTCCAGAAGGGCCCCGGCGAGCGGAGCCCCCTCCTGCTCCAGCTGGGCAAGCGCCAACAGGCCCACGCCCGCGCCCTGGCTCACGCCCGCGAGGAGGATGCGGCTGCGCGGGACGCCCTGCCCTTCGATGAAATGCACCGCGGCCACGGCGTCAACGCGCTCCCAGGCGCCGAGGGTGGAGGGCACCTCCGGATGGCGGTCGCGACCCCGGAAGGTGAAGATGACGGCGTCCCAGTCGGGCAGGCTGCGGGCCAGGCCCGCGGTGCCGTAAGCGTCATCCCCGAAACCATGGAGGATCAGCGCCACGCCTCTGGACTGCGGCCGATGCAGCCACCACAATTCCAGGGGCGCGCCCTCGCCTCCGGACACCGCATGGCGGGTCCAGATGCAACCCTGGGGACAGAGCTGGGCGCGGCGGCCGAGGCGCTCCATTCCGGGTCGATGGGGGAAGGGCGGGTTCAACCGCGCCTCCGGCAACAGGGAAGCCCGGGG
>CAYSXG010000748.1:1241-1623 GCA_964434895.1 uncultured Solibacteraceae bacterium
CTCCGGAGGCAGGAAGCCCGCGGCGGCGCTGGCGGCCAGGTAGGGCAGCTTCAGCGTGAGGAAGACCCAGCGGAGGCGTGGAAGCGGCATGGGCGGGTCCCGTTCAAGGACGGCTACGGGCTCCAGCCGGCACACGTTGAGCCGCGCGCTGGAAGGAAGGGAGGTGCCCCATCGCAACGTGGACATGCCGTTTCAACGCAGGGGCAGGTGGTCCAGGTCCGCGGAGCTCATGGCCCGCGTCTGGCCAGCATCGGTGAGGTCCACGACCGCGCCGCCCGTGGTGACCGTCAGGCGGGCCTCGGTCCTGGGCACCCGGCCGCCCCGCCCCAGGCCCAGACGGGACGCCGGCCCCACCGCCTCCCAACCGCGGCCGCGGGCCGAC
>CAYSXG010000749.1:0-465 GCA_964434895.1 uncultured Solibacteraceae bacterium
TCTGGATATCGCGGCTGCTGAGGAACTGGGCCAGGCCGCCCAGCTGGTACATGCCCGTCTCGAAGCTGACGCGAGTGCGGGTGGAGCTCTTCTCGAAGGTCATGGCGAGCACCTTGCCCTTCAGCGCCTTGCGGAAGCGCTTGGGGTGCTTCTTGATCTCCGCGGCGGTGTCGAGCAGCTCCTTGATCTCCTGGCTGGAGTAGTCGCTGAGGGAGAGGAAGTGCTTCTGGCGGATCATCGCAGGCTCCGAAGAATCCTCGATTTTACAGGGGAATGCGGGGATCCGAAGGGTGGGTTTGCGGGAGGTGAGAGCGGGAAAAATAACCACGCGGAGGGTAGCGGAGGGGCGGAGGGCAGCGGAGACCTGCTTCACCACGAAGGCACTAAGAAAGGCATCCCGGAAGCAGGGCCATGGGCGGGCCCAGCGGGCCCCAGCCAGGAGTGGGTAGAGGCCCTTCTTGCCTC
>CAYSXG010000749.1:475-1621 GCA_964434895.1 uncultured Solibacteraceae bacterium
CCGCGCCTGCCCATGCCTCCTCGCCGCGCGAGGAGGCCGCCGCTTCGTGGCGGGCCCAGCAAGGATGGGTCGGCGCCCCTTCGTGTCTTGGTGTCTTGGTGGTTCGCCCTGCCTGATCGCAGTCCTCAGCTACCCTCTGCGGCCTCCGCTACCCTCCGCGTGGTAGGCCGTTAAAACCTTAAAGCGGCACGGCGTGGGCGGCCTTCCACTCGGCCAGAAGCTTGGCCTCCTGCTCGGCGCTGGGCGGGGCCAGGCGGGTGCGGCCCTTCTCCGCCTTGAGCTGCTCCTTGTACCAGGCCAGGGTGTCCTTGACCGTCGCCTCGATGGGGCGGAAGCGCAGGCCCGCCTTCATGGCGCGCTCCACCTTCCAGGTGTGGAAGCCCTTCATGTCGCCCTGGAAGGGGGCCCAGATGGGGAACTCCCAGTCCTTCACGTGGGCGGCCACGAAGTCGGCGTCCATCCAGGTGGGCGTGGCCTTCGCGGAGGCCGAGGCCTGGCAGGCCTTGATGACGCGGCCCCATTCCAGCTTCTTCTCGGGGCCCGTGGCGTTGAAGCGGCCCGTGGTGCCGTCCTCGGCGATCTTCACGAGCCAGGCGGCGAGGTCGCGCACATCGATGACCTGGAAGGGGTCCGTGGGCGCGCCGGGCACGGCGATCTCCCCGCCCTTGTCGAAGCGCACGGGCCAGTAAGTGAAGCGGCCCGAGTAGTCGTCAGGGCCCACGATGTAGCCCGGTCGCACGATGGCCACGCGGCCAGGCATGGCCTTCTCCGCGGCCTGCTCACAGAGGGCTTTCAACCCGCCGTAGTTCTCGAATTCCTTGCCCATGGTCTCCACGGTGGGATCGGCGAGGACGGCCAGGGGCGAGTCCTCGTCGCCGTACATGGGCGAGGGTTCCTTGTAGCAGCTGATGCTGGAGATGTAGATGTAGCGCTTGGCGTGGTCGGCCAGCAGGGAGGCCGAGGCGCCCACGTGGCGCGGGTACTGGCCCGAGTCGTCGAGCACCACGTCGAAGTCGTGGCCCTCGAGGGCCTTCAGGCCCGCGCCCTTCTGGGGATCGCGGTCGCCGAGGAACTTCTCCACGTCGGGGAAGAGGCGGGGCAGCGTCTGGACGCCCGTCCGCGTGTGACCACCTCATGACGTCGACC
>CAYSXG010000750.1:0-1620 GCA_964434895.1 uncultured Solibacteraceae bacterium
CCGCCCTCCACCAGCAGGATGTCCCCCGGGCGCATGACCTCCCGAAGCCGGAACATGTCGATGGGAACCCGGCGCTGGTAGCCGGACTGGGGGGCCGTGAGGTAGCGCACGACCCAATTGTTCAGGGCCTCGTGGAAGAACATGGCGCCCTCCCTTCCCCCCTATCGGCAGCGCGGCCGGAGGAGTTCAGAAGCGGTCCTGGAAGGGCTGCCGGCCGTATTTCCGGAATCGCCGCTCCGCCCGCTTCCTCCAAATCCACAGGCTCAGGTCCCGGAAGAAGGGGATCCGGAGCAGCCAGGCCACCCGACGCCACCGGGGGAGTCGACCCAGCACGTGGGGCAGGAGTTCCCCCCCCCGGTAGACCCGCCGGGTGCGTTCGTCCAGCCCGTGGATCTCCCCGTGGAGGTCCAGGCCCGCCAATTCGGGAGCCACCAGGACCAGGTCCTTCCCTTGGAGGGGGAAGAAAACCAGAAGCCCCTTCCGGTCCCGCACCCGCAACCAGTCCGCCATCCGGCAGCACAGGCTGCACTCGGCGTCGTAAGCCAGGATCAGGGGGGACTTGGCCACGGCTCAGACCGCGGCGGGTACCGCCGCCAAGTCCTTCACCCATCCGGGAACGGCCTTTACGCCCTTCGGGGGCATGAGGGCCCTCTGGTAACGCCGGATCTCCCCTTCGTGGTTGGTGATGAAGTCGTTCTCTTCCAGGTAGGTGGTGATGGGAAGCTGGGCCGTGGCCGCCTCTCCAAGGGGCGAGGAAACGGTCTCCAGCACCAGGCTGAAGGGGACGGATTGGGCCAGGGCGACCAGGCGCTCCGCTTCCTTGGCGCTCGAGAAGGCGGGGTCGAAGAGGAAGACCAGGGCCCGGATCGTGCCCTCCTTTACCAGCTGCTCCAGCTCGTCCAGGGCCGAAAAGCGGTACCCGCGCTCCACGAAGCCCTTGCGATTGATCACCCCGTCGGAATTGGTCTGGAGCTTGGGGTTGAGGATGGCGTAGCTCTTGTCCCCCACCCCGAAGCGCCACTCCACCCGGGCGGAGAGATCCCCCAGGCGTTGGGCGGCGTCGCTTCCGAAGATCCCTTGGGCCACCACGGCCGTAGGTCCCGCCCCGTGCAGGGCCTCCCGGACACGGTCCAGCTCCGTGTCGCGCCCCTTCATCCGGGGCCCCAGAAGCCGATCCTCGGGCCGGAGATTGTAGGCGTGGTAGGCGTAGCGTTCCTCGTCGGTGATGAAGTAGGTACCGGCCTTGCCCTCCGTGGGCCGGGGCCGGAAGCGCCACACCTTGTTCTGGTCCACGTCCGCCCAAATGGGGCCGGCCTGGGCGGAAAAGCGGCTGATGGTGGGCACCGGCTTGAGGTACCACACCCGCTTGTTGAATCGGAAATCCCGGCTCGTGAGGGCGCCCACGGGGCAAAGGTCCACCACGTTCCCCGCCCAGGGGTTCTGGTCCATGGTCTTGCCGCTGTAGGTGGTCACTTCCAGGTTCGAGCCCCGCTGGGCCACCGTGAGCTCCCAGGTCTCGCTGATCTCCCGGGTGAAGCGCACGCAGCGCGTGCAATGGATGCAGCGGTTCTTGTCGATGACGATCTTGGCGCCCAGGTCCTCGTAGCGGTAGCGGCGCTT
>CAYSXG010000751.1:0-1619 GCA_964434895.1 uncultured Solibacteraceae bacterium
GCGTAAGGGGAGCCCATGGACCAGCCCCTGCCTCCTCCGCCCGCGTGGGGGGCCCCCACCGCCGATCAGCTCGCGGCCCCCCCCTGCCGATCAGGGGGGCACCATGACCCCCGAGTCCTATCCCACCCTCACCCCCGACCGCCTGCCCCAGGTCCTGGCCCTCTGCGCCGCCTCCGGGCGGGCCCTCTTCCTTCACGGCGCCGCCGGGGTGGGCAAGAGCGCCGTGATCCTGGCCTCCGGCTCCCACGGGGCCCTGAAGGAGGTGGCTTGGGACCAGTGGGCTCGCGCCACGGGACGGGAGCCGGGGCAGCCCCGGCCGGACCTCGAGGTCATCCACCTCACCATCCCCCAGATGGAGGCCGAGGACTTCACCGGCGTGCCCTGGCATCGCCGGGTGAGCGGGGAAGGGGAGCCCGAGGATCGCGCCACGTCCTGGGCGCCCGTGGACTTCCTCCGCCGGCCCCGGCCCGTGGTGCTCTTCCTGGACGAGGTGAACGCCGCGGAGGTGCGGGTCCAGAAGGTGCTGCTGCAGATCGTCCAGGAGCGGAAGGTGTTCAACGTGGCCCTGGCCCCGGGCACGGCGGTGGTGCTGGCGGGGAACCGGAGCCAGGACCGGGCCGCCCTCAAGACCGTCCCCTTTCCCTTGGGCAACCGCTGCGCCCACTACGCCTTCGAGCCCACCGCCGAGGCCTGGCTGGCCTGGGCCGAGGCCGAGGGCCTGCCGGAGGGGCTGCGGGCCTTCGTGGCCCAGCACCGGGAATCGGCCCTCCACGCCTACGATCCCGACGACCCCAGCCTGGCCCAGCTCACCCCCCGCAGCCTGGAGGGCGCGGCCCGGGCCATCCTGGCGGTGGAGCGCCTGGGCCTGCCCTGGCGGGAAGCGGAGGAGGCGGTGCTGGCCAACCTGGGCCAGGCCCAGGGCCTGAGGCTCTGCGCCTTCCTGAGGCTGCGGGAGGACCTGCCCGCCTGGGAGGAGATCCTCGCGGATCCCCTCGGGGCCAGGCTCCCGCCCAAGGGCCTGGTGGACCGGACCTACGCCACGGCGGCCCTGCTGCTCGAGCAGCTGCGCCGGCCGGGCCTGGAGGAGGGCCCCCTGGAGGCCGCCCTGGTCTACGCGGATCGCCTGGCGGCGGAGCGGCCCGAATGCGTGGACGCCCTGGTCTGGCTCTGCTCGGAGCTGGTGCGCCTCCACCCCTCGACCACCCCCGAGGGGATCCGCCTGCTCAACGGGCTGGCCTCCCGTCCCGTGCTCGGGGCCAAGGCCGCGGAGCTCCTGGCGGGGCTGGGCCGGGCCTGAGATGGAAGCGCGTCCGGGTGAACCGGACCTTTCGGAACTGGAGGCCCGCTTCCGGCGGGTCCGCTTCGCCCTCAACCGCGAACTGCCCTTCCTGGCCCATCTCCTGAACCGGGTCCCGCCCCGCTTCGGCCCCGTGGGCACCGCGCGCACCCGGGACACGGGCCTTTGGGGGGAGATCCTCTTCGATCCCCGCTTCGTGGAGCGCCTCTCCCAACCCCAGCTGGCGGTGGTTTGGGCCCCCGAGGTGCTGCACCTGGCCTTCGCTCTCTTCCGGGGCCGGGGCCGCCGGGACCTGCCCCCCTTCAACACCCCCCACGACTAC
>CAYSXG010000752.1:0-1617 GCA_964434895.1 uncultured Solibacteraceae bacterium
CCCTGGCCTCCGCGGGGGGCGGCGGAAGGAGGGGGCCCGCCCGGCCCCGGTGGAATGTGAGGAGGGGCGCCCCTCCCGGATCCTGGTGGCCGAGGGGCATCCCCAGCTGCGGGCCCACATCGTGGAGGAGCTGGGGGCCGTCGGCTACGACGTCAAGGGTGTCGACTCCCTGAAGGCCTGCCTGAACGCCCTGGGCGGGGGGCTGCCGGACCTGCTGATCGTGGACCGGGACATGCCGGATGGGCTGGGCACCGCCTTCGCGGCCCATCTCCACTCCCACCGCCGCGCGGAGGACCTTCCCCTCCTCCTGATCTGCAGCCACAAGGTGCTCCAGGAGCAGATCGCCCTGGTGGACGCGGGGGCCACGGACTTCCTGGCCAAGCCCTTCCAGCCGCCGGAGCTGCGGATCCGGGTGGAGGTGCTTCTGCGCCATTCCCAGCTCCTGCTCGGCGGGGGCGGCCATGCCGGGGACCGGGTCCTCCGGGACGCCCCCTCCGGAGCCTGGTCCCGCCCCTTCTTCGAGGCCCACGTCGAGGCCCTCTGCGCCTCGGCGGCCCTTCGGGGCCTGCCCGTGGGCCTGGTGGCCGCGCGCCTGCGGGGCGATGCCCAGGGTTGGGGCGTGCATCGGGACGAGCTGGCCCAGGCGGCCCACCTCCTCCAGGCCCAGCTCCAGCCGGGGGAGATCCTGGCCCGGGTGGCGGATCGCACCTTCGCCATGGCCCTCCCGGGCTACGGCCCCCTCCAGGTGGAGGCGAGGCTCGAGCACATGCGGCAGTGCGGCTTTGACGGGGTCCTCGCGGGGATCGCCGGCCACGGGGAGTCCGGGCCGGTGCTGCTGGCGCGGCTGGCGGAGATCACCAAGGGGACCGCGGCCCGGGCCTTCGCGGGATAGGGGCCTCAGGGTAGGCGGTCCTCCGCCAGGACCTTGTCGGTCTGGGCCCGGCGGTAGGCCCGGAGGCGCTCCCGGAGCTCCGGGTCGCTCCCCGCCAGGATGGCCGCGGCCAGCAGGGCCCCGTTGACGGCCCCGGCCCTCCCGATGGCCAGGGTGCCCACGGGGATGCCCGCGGGCATCTGGACGATGGAGAGGAGGGAGTCGAGGCCCTGGAGGGCCTTGCTCTGCACGGGCACCCCCAGCACCGGCAGCTGGGTCTTGGCGGCGGCCATGCCGGGCAGGTGCGCAGCCCCTCCGGCCCCGGCGACGATGACCCGGATGCCGCGCCCCTCCGCCTCCTCGCAGTAGCGGAACAGCTTGTCGGGGGTGCGGTGGGCGCTCACCACCTCCGCCTCGAAGGGGATCCCCAGCTCCCGGAGGGTGGAGGCGGCGTGCTCCAGGGTCTCCCAGTCGGACCTGGAACCCATAATGAGGCCTACGAGCGGGCGATCAGCCATGTCCATCCCTCATGAGAACCGTTCGGGACCAGCTTAGATCAAAGGCCTGAGCCAGCGCAGTCGGCGAAGATGATGAGGCCTACGAGCGGGCGATCAGCCATGTCCATCCCTCATGAGAACCGTTCGGGACCAGCTTAGATCAAAGGCCTGAGCCAGCGCAGTCGGCGAAGATGATGAGGCCTACGAGCGGGCGATCAGCCATGTCCATCCCTCATGAGAACCGTTCGG
>CAYSXG010000753.1:0-1613 GCA_964434895.1 uncultured Solibacteraceae bacterium
AAGACGCCGGGATCGTGCATCAGCACCCGGCCCATGGCGAGCATCTTCCGCTCGCCGCCGCTGAGCTTGCCCGCGCTGCGGCCCAGCATGCCGGACAGCGGCGGGAAGACCGCCAGCACCCGCTCGATCCGCGGCGCCAGCTGCCCCCGGCGCAGCAGGTAGCCCCCCATCTCCAGGTTCTCTTTGACGGTCAGGGGGGCGAATATGTCATCCACCTGCGGCACGTAGCCCACCCCGGCGCGGGGCCCTCCCACGAGGTGGTAGACGAAGTCGGCGAGCGGACCGCGGTACGGGACGCGCCCCTCGACGCCCTCGGGGACGAGCTTGTCCCGCGGCGCGCCCTCCTCCTGCCGGTAGCGCTCCTGGCTCCCCTTCCCCTGCACCATCGCCCCGAGGGAGCCCATGCCGCGGTAGGCCTTGAAGGTGCGGCCGCCGTAGAAGATGGTCTCCCCCGGGGCCTCGTCGGTGCCCGCGAAGAGGCTGCCGATCATGACGCAGTCGGCGCCGGCGGCCACGGCCTTGGCGATATCGCCGGAGAACTTGATGCCCCCGTCCCCGATGCAGGCCACGCCCGCCTCCCGGCAGGCCCGGGAGGCCTCGGCGATGGCGGTGATCTGGGGCATGCCCGCCCCCGTGACGATGCGGGTGGTGCAGATGGAGCCCGGCCCGATGCCCACCTTCACCACGTCGGCGCCGGCGGAGATGAGGTCCTTGGCGCCCTGGTAGGAGGCCACGTTGCCGGCGATGAGGGGCGTGTGGGGATGGGCCTTCTTGAGCTCGCGCACGGCGTCCAGGACGCCCTTGGAATGGCCGTGGCTGCTGTCCAGGCAGAGGAGGTCCACCTTGGCTTCGATGAGGGCCCCGGCCCGGGCCAGCAGCTCCTTGCCCACGCCCACGGCGGCGCCCACGCGCAGGCGGCCCAGCCCGTCCTTGGCGGCGTTGGGGTACTCGATGCTCTTCTCGATGTCCTTGACCGTGATGAGGCCCTTCAGGGCCCCCTGGTCGTCCACCACCAGGAGCTTCTCGATGCGGTGCTTCTGGAGGATGGTGCGGGCCTGCTCAAGGGTGGTGCCCACGGGCACGGTCACCAGCTCCTCCTTGGTCATGGCCTCGCTGACCGGGAGGTCCCAGCGGGTCTCGAAGCGCAGGTCCCGGTTGGTGAGGATGCCCACGAGCTTGCCGTGGTCCACCACGGGCACGCCGCTGATGCGGAACTTGGCCATCATGGCCTCGGCGTCGCGGATGGGGGCGTCCGGCCGGATGGTGATGGGGTCGGTGATCATGCCCGATTCCGAGCGCTTCACCTTGTCCACCTCTTCGGCCTGGGCCTAGGGGCTGAGGTTCCTGTGGATGATGCCCAGGCCCCCCAGCTGGGCCAGGCCGATGGCCATGCGGCTTTCGGTCACCGTGTCCATGGCCGCGGAAATGAGGGGGATGCGCAGGACGATGTCCCCGGCCAGCTTCGTGGAGAGGTCCACCTGGTTGGGGTGCATTTCCGAATAGCCCGGCACCAGCAGGACGTCGTCGAAGGTCAGGGCTTCCATCAGGGGCAAGGTGAGCATCGGGGCCATCCAATCCGGATCCGCGGCCTACGGAACCTTGCAGGCCATGAT
>CAYSXG010000754.1:0-1598 GCA_964434895.1 uncultured Solibacteraceae bacterium
ACCTCACCCGGACGGCATGACATGCTGTACGCGGCCTGTGACCCGGCCCGGTACGCGCTGCTCGGCGTGGAATCACCGCACCGCTCCTGCGCGGAAAATCTGCGGCAGGCGCTGGAAGAGCACGGGTTCGCCCTTCCGGTGGTCCCGCAGCCGCTCAATGTCTTCATTGACGTCAGGCCCGAGGTGGACGGCCCCCTCACCTCCCACACCGCTCCCCCCCGGCCCGGGGGGTCCGTGTTTTCGAAGGGCCCTTTTCCCGTCTCGAAGGGTTTCCCCAGGGGCTGGCGGGCAAGCTGGGCGGTGGCCTGGTCGAAGGTCACGTCGTTCTCCACCCGGATCCGGAACCCGGGGGGGATGGGAGAGGCCGTGGTCTCGAGGGGGGGGGGGGGCCGGAGGGCCGGGGTGGGCGGGGCCCCGATGGTGAGGACCGGCCGGGCGCTCACCTCTGGGGTGATCCGCAGGAAGCCCTCTTCGGTGACGGGGGGGGAGAGGCGGATGCGCTCGGGGTTCACGGCCAGCTGGATGCCGGGGGCCAGCTCCACGGGTTGTTGGAGGAGCTTCCAGGCCTCCTCCGCCTGCTGGCGCAGCTGCGTGGCCGCCGATAGCTGCCGTACGGCCAGGGTGCTGGCCTTGGTCATCTCGTCCTGCATGCCCTTGAGCACCTGGTCGGTGATGTCGTAGCCCAGGAAGGTCACCTGGCAGGGATTGACCGCCAGGGGCGGCAGGATCGAGGTTTTCACCCCCAGGCCCCAGTCCCGGGTGAATTCCATCTCCGCCTGGGCCCCCAGGAGCACCTCCCGATGGCCCTCCTTCCCCAGGCCGCAGGAGCCGATGGACTTCACGTGGGCCCCGGCCACGTGGAGGCCCACCTCCAGCCAGTAGTGGGCCTTGGTGCGCACCGAGACCAGGGGGCCGTTCATGCGCACGCTGAGGGCGTCCCGATAGAGGTTGTAGCGCAGGCGGAGGCCGGGCTTCCTGCCGTCCGGAAGGGGGGCCCAGGCCTCCACCCCCGGCGGGGTCTTGGGGACCCGGACCTCCGCCTCCGCCAGCAGGGCGTCGAGCCTCACCTTGAGGGGCAGGGCGATGATCGAGGGCCCGGGGTCCGGGACGACGGCCATGGCCGGGCCCTCTTGAGGGGCCTGGGCGCCCAGGGCGCCGGCGCAGAGGAGCGCCCGGGCGGCGCGAAGCGGGAGCACGGCCCTCGGGGGATCAGGCCGTGGCCAGGTTCTGTCGGTAGGCCTGCTCCAGGTGGGTGGCGATCGCCTCGGGGGCCTGGCCCAGGAAGTCCGTGCGCTGCATGAGGTGCACCAGCTGCCCGTCCTTGAACAGGGCCGCCTGGGGACTGCTGGGGGCGGCCCCCTCGAAGTACTCCCGGGCCTGCTGGGTGGCCTCCTTCTCCATGCCCGCGAACACGGTCACGGGGTGATCGAGTTTCATGCCTCGGCTCACGGCCTACCGGTACCCGAGCCGGGGCCCCGCCACGCGCACGGCCGACGCCTAGGCCCATTGAGCAGGACGCTTCAAGTCCGGAGCCGACCCATGCCGGCCAGGGGGCCGCTCGGCCGGCCGCTCAGTACCCGGCTCGCTGGAGGAGGGCG
>CAYSXG010000755.1:0-1592 GCA_964434895.1 uncultured Solibacteraceae bacterium
TGGCCTGCACGCGGGAGCCCTTGAGGCCCACGCAGGCGCCCACGGGATCCACGTCGGGGTCGAGGCTGTGGACGGCCACCTTGGCCCGGTCTCCGGCCTCCCGGACGCAGGAGCGGATCACGACGGTGCCGTCGTGGATTTCGGGCACTTCGTTCTCGAAGAGCTTGATGAGCAGCCTCGGATCCGTGCGGCTCACCTGGACCTGGGGGTCCTTGGCGCTCTTGTCCACGCCCACCAGCACCACCTTGATGCGCTGGCCCTTGTCGAAGCGGTCGCCGCGCAGGGCCTCGGAACGGCGCAGCATGGCCTCCACGCGATCGATCTCGAGGATGATGGCGCTCTTCTCGAAGCGCTTCACCTCGGCCACCACCACCTCGCCGATGCGGTCCACGAAGTCGCTGAAGATCCGCTCGCGCTCGGCTTCGCGCACCTTCTGGACCAGCACCTGCTTGGCGGCCTGGGCGGCGATGCGGCCGAGCTGGGTGGTGTCCTGGGGCAGCCAGAGGGTATCGCCCTCGGCGGCTTCAGGATTCAGCTGCTGGGCCTCCGCCAGGCTGATCTCGAGATCCTCCTCCTCCACCTCGGGCACCACCTGCTTGAGCGCGTAGACGTGGAATTCCCCGGTCTCCCGGTCCATCTGGGCCTGGAAGTTGCCGTAGAAATCCATGGCCTGGAAGTACTTCTCCGCGGCCTTCACGAGGGACTCCTCCACGGCCTTGTAGATCTCCTCTTCGGGGATCTGCTTTTCGGCGGCGATCATCTTCACGCTGTCAAAAAAACTGGTGGCGACGGTGGCCATTAGACCTCCTGGGTCAGATCCGCATCGAGGCTTGTCTCTACCTCGGCGGGGGTGGGGGCGGGGGGGGCGGAAAAGTCGGTGAGGCGGGCCTGGAGGTGCTTGGGCTTGGGGGTCTTCTCCTCGTCGAAGGGGGCCAGCCGCGCCTTTTGGAGGGCCTCGAGGGGGACCGGCTTGAGGGCCCCGTCCTCTTCGATGGTGACGGTCTCCCCGTTGCATTCCGAGCTCCCGGCCCTGCAACGCCTCTGTCCGTTGACGGGGGTCCGGGTCTGGAGGCGGCAGAGGTGGCCCTGGTAGCGGCGGAAGTGGTCGGCCTTCGTCAGGGGACGCTCGATGCCCGGGCTGCTGATCTCGATGCCGGTCTCCTCCCGGAGGTCGGGAAATTCGACGTCCATCCAGGCGAGGAGCCCCTCGTTGGCCCTCACGCAGTCGTCGAGGGTCATGCGGCGGCCGCTGCTCTCGGAATCCAGATGGTCGATGTAGAGGCGCAGGAGGGTATCGCGTCCCTCCTTGGCGCTTTCGAGCATCACGAGCTCGAAGCCCAGCAGGCCCAGCTGGCGCTCGAGGGGGGCTTGGAGCTTCTTCAGGTCCACGGGACTCCGGACGGTCGGGAAGGGGAAAAGCAAAAAGGATGGGACGAACCCATCCGTCGAGGTCGTGGGGGCCGCATCGCTCCCAGCCTTGGCCGAATTCAACCTATCAATCTACCCCGGACCTGCTCGAACCTCAAGGGAATTCAAGGGCCTTCAGGCCGGCCCGGGAGCCTGCTCCAATGGAGGCCGGGGGAACCGCATGA
>CAYSXG010000756.1:0-1577 GCA_964434895.1 uncultured Solibacteraceae bacterium
CACCACCGGGGCCCACCTGGAGAGCGCCGACATCGACGCCCTCATCCGGGCCCTGAAGGACACGGAATGAATTTAGAGACCCTCCCCTCCCCCCTCTGGGTCCTGGGCACCGATACCCACGTGGGGAAGACCCACGTGAGCTCCCGGATCGCCCGGGCCTGGGCGGCCCTCGGCCCCGTCACCTATCGGAAACCCTTCCAGACCGGCGTGCGGGGCCCCGAAGACCCCGACGGGGACGCCCCGGCGGTGGGGGGTCCCGGGATCCGGGCGGAAACCCACACGATCCTGGGGGCCCCCCTCTGCCCCCTGGCCGCCGCAGAGGCCGAGGGTCGAAAGCTCGACCTGGAGGCCGTGGCGGCCTGGTGCCGGAGCCCCTGGTCCGGTCGCCTCCTGCTGGAAGGGGTGGGTGGCATTCAGGTCCCTCTGTGGGACCGCGTCCACTTCCTGGCCTGGGCCACCCCCTTCCAGTGGCCCTGCGTCCTCGTGGGCCGGGGGGGGCTCGGAACCCTCAACCACGTCCTGCTGAGCGCCGAGGCCCTGATGATGCGCGGCTGGCGCATCGAGAGGATCATCCTCAATGCGGGCGTGGACCGGAGCCAGGAGGCCGTGGAAGGCAACCTGGACATCCTCCGCCGCCTTCTGCCCATGCCCGTCCAGCGGTTGGACTGAGCCGGACGGGGGCTCTTCGAGCCCCATGGGATAGTGGACCCATGAACAGCCCCCTTCCCCCCGACTGGCCCGAACGCCTGCGGTTCGACGGAGCCCACGTCTGGCATCCCTTCACCCAGATGCGGGTCCACGAGGAGGACCCTCCGATCCCGGTGGTGGGGGGGGAGGGCTGCGACCTGCTCCTGGGGGACGGGCGCCGGGTCCTGGACGCCATTTCCAGTTGGTGGACCATCTTGCACGGCCACGGCCATCCCCGCCTTCTGGCGGCCCTGGAGCGCCAGGGGGCGCGGCTGGACCACGTCCTCTTCGCCGGCTTCACCCACGAACCCGCCCTGGAACTGGTGGCCCGGCTCCGGGCGAAGCTTCCCCCCTCCCTCTCCCGCTGCTTCTTTTCGGACAACGGTTCCACCTCCGTGGAGGTCGCCCTGAAGATGGCCTTCCAGGCCCAGCTCCAGCGCGGCGAGCGAGGTCGGGAGCGCTTCGGGGCCCTCCGGGGGGGCTACCACGGGGACACCCTGGGGGCCATGGGCGTGGGGGAACGCGGGAACTTCTTCGCCGCCCTCTTCGCCCCCCTCCTGCTCCAGTGCGACCCCTTCGAGGTTCCCGAGGACCCGCGCCGGGAGCTGGACCCGGACCTGGAGGGTTGGGAGGCGAGGCTGGGCGAAGCCCGGGAGGGCCTGCGGGTCTACTTCCGCGAACACGGAGCGCGCTTGGCGGCCTTCATCGCCGAACCCCTGGTCCAGGGCGCCGGGGGCATGCGCATGTGGCCCGTGGAATTGCTGCAGGACCTGCGGGCCCTCTGCTCGGAGCACGGGGTCTACCTGGTCCTCGACGAGGTCATGACGGGCTTCGGACGCACCGGGACCCTCTTCGCCCAAGCCCAGGGCCAGGTCGCGCCGGAACTCCCC
>CAYSXG010000757.1:0-1576 GCA_964434895.1 uncultured Solibacteraceae bacterium
GGGCCCCCGGGGGGGGGGCCTGGGCTACCGGGACACTGACCGCCCCAGCCTTCGCTAGCGCTCGGTGGCCACCGAAACCCATCCGGGGATCACCTCCAATTCCGTGATCTACCTTTCCCTAGACCTTCAGGGGCGCCTCTACCTCGGCACCCTGCGGGGCGTGAACCGGATCACCCTGCCCCCCGGAAGCGAGGACGACCCCAACGCCTGGAAGGTGGAGCGCTTCGGCCCCGCCGAGGGGCTCCCCAGCCAGATCTGCTACGACCGGGCCTCCATGCGGGACGCCCAGGGCCGCGTCTGGATCGGGACCCTGCGGGGGGCCGCCATCCTGGACCCCGCCCGGACCCCGGTGCAGGAGCCCCCCGTCCCCGTGGTGCTGGACCACGTCTGGGTGGGCGGGGAGGAGTTCTTCGGGGAATCGCGCCTGTCCCTGAAGTACACCCAGCACCAGCTGACGGTGGCCTATTCCCTCCCCCAGTTCCACGAGGTGGAGGAGCAGCGCTTCCAAAGCCAGCTGCTGCCCATCGAGGAGCGCCCCACCCCCTGGCAGAAGGCCGGAAGGCGGGAGCTCTCGGGCCTGGCCCCGGGGTCCTACCTCCTTCGGATCTGGGGCCGGGACCACCTGGGCCGGGTCACGGGCCCCCTCGCCTTTCCCTTCGAGGCCCAGGCCCCCCCCTGGAAGCGGCCCTGGGCCTACCTGGTCTATGCGGCCCTCGGGGCCCTCCTCCTCCAGGCCCTCACCCGCTGGCGGTTGCGCCGGCTGGAGGCCAACAACCGCACGCTCCAGGCCCACGTCCAGGCCGCCGTGGCCGCCACGGAGGCCCAGCGCCAGCTCCTGGAGCGGAGCAACGAGGAAAAGAACCGGATGATGGGCATCCTCGCCCACGACCTGCGGAACCCCCTCGGGGCCATCCGCCTCTACGCCGACGAGCTGGTGGAATTCCCCGACGACGCCGAGGAGACGCGCAACAACGCGACGAGGATCGGGAAGGCCGTGGACCGCATGCTGGAGATGATCATCCGCCTGCTGGACTTCAACGCCATCGACACCGGCCGTATCACCCTCAAGCTCCAGCCCATCCAGGTGGGCGAGATGCTCCAGGTGATCGAGGAGGAGCAGGAGCCCAAGGCCCGGGCCAAGGGCCTGAAGGTGGCCCTGGACCTGGCCCCGGACGCTCCCCCCCTCGTGGGGGACGCCATGCACCTGAAGGAGGTGCTGGACAACCTGGTCTCCAACGCCATCAAGTTCATGGTCCCCGGGCCCCCCGCGCGCCAGGTGACCCTGCGCCTGCGCCCGGGGCTCATCGAGGTCCAGGACGAGGGCCCCGGCTTCGCACCCGAAGATATTTCCAAGGTTTTCGGGCGCTTCGAGCGACTGAGCGCCCGGCCCACCGGAGGCGAGACTTCCACGGGGCTGGGGCTCTCCATCGTGAAGTCCCTGGTGGAGGCCATGGGCGGCAGCGTCCAGCTGCGGAGCGAGCCCGGGGCCGGGGCCTGCTTCCAGATCCGCCTCCCCCTCGCCTAAGAGGGTGTTTTAAAAATCCCGCGAGCCGCGACGGAGGCCAGCCGGGATGCA
>CAYSXG010000758.1:0-1576 GCA_964434895.1 uncultured Solibacteraceae bacterium
GGTCTACTCGGACTCCACCCCGCTCTTCGACCACTGCCTCAACTTGCTGGTGCGCCAGCTCAAGGCGCAGCGGGTGATCATGACCCGGCTCACGGAGTTGGGATTCGAGCCCTTCTGGTGGGCCCATGACCCTGACACCACGGTGGGTTCGGCGGTGAACGCCGACGGCGGCGGCCTCAGCGCCCGGGTCCTGGACCATCCCCGCCGCCTCCTGGTGGTCCGCGACGTCCCCGGGGACCCCTACTTCCGCGACGACCCGGACTGCAAGCGGCTCGGCATCAAGGCCTTCATGGGCGTGGCCCTGAAGCAGGGCGGCCAATCCACGGGCGTGCTCTCCGTGCAGTGCTCGACGCCCCGCAACTTCAACCCGGGCGAGATCGCCCTGGTGAACGCCGTGGCCAACCTGCTGGGCAAGACCCTGGAGGTGGAGACCCTGCGCCACGAATTGCGCCTCACCCGGGACGCCCTGGAGCTCACCTCCGCCGTCGTGGAGGACAGCGCCCTGCAGAGCCCCCAGACGGGCCTGCCCAATGGGCGCTACCTCGACATCTGGCTCAAGGCGAACCTCTTCATGGCCCGGCGCAAGGGCGAGGGCCTGGGCCTGCTCATGTGGGTCCTCAAGCCCGGCGAGGACGACAAGAAGAAGATGCAGGCCCTGGCGGCGGTGCTGCGCGGCGAGGACCTGCTGGTGGACTACGGGCGCGGTCGCATGCTGGCCATCCTCCCCCGCACCGACATCGCCGGCTCCGAGATCCTGATGAACCGCCTCAAGCCCTGGATCGACGGCCACCCCGTCGGCGCCACCCTCTGGGACCCCCAGAAGGACGACCCCCAGCTCCAGCGGGCCATGTCCCGGGTGGAGGAGGGCCTGCGCCAGGCCCCGGCCAAGGGCGGGGTGTACTGGAACCTGGTGTCCTGAGCGGACACCGGGTCCTTGGTCTTTCGTCCTTGGTCCTTTGCCAAGCGCTTGGATCGTCATGGCCAGGGACCAGGGACCAAGGACAAGGGGTCAGCCCGCGCCAGCGGGATGAGGGTTTGGCCCCCGGCCCGCCTCGTGGGATGATGAAAACCCCGCTTTCTGGAGGTGGATCTTGGACACGCCCACGCTGGTGAGGGCCGCGCTGGACGCCCTGAAGCCGGGCAGCCCATCCCGTGAGGAGCTGGCCCGCTGGTACGGACTCATGCACCTGGGCCGCATCCTCGACGACAAGGCGCCCAACTACCTCAAGCAGGCCATCGGCTGGTCCTACCACGCGCCCTCCGCGGGCCACGACGGCATCCAGCTGGCCCTGGGCCTCTGCTTCCGCCCCGGCAAGGACTTCCTCTTCCCCTACTACCGGGACATGACCACCTGCCTGGCGGCGGGCCTGACGCCGGAGGAGATCATCCTCAACGGCATCTCCAAGGCCACGGACCCCGCCTCCGGCGGCCGCCACATGAGCAACCACTTCGGCAAGCCCGAGATCGGCATCCAGAACGTGTCGAGCCTCACGGGCAACCACACCCAGCACGCCACCGGCCTGGGCCGCGCCGTGAAGCACTACCAGTCCGACGCCATCGTGTACTGCAGCCAGGG
>CAYSXG010000759.1:0-1574 GCA_964434895.1 uncultured Solibacteraceae bacterium
CTCGTCCACCACCACGTCCCGGGCGCTGGAGCGCGCCTGGGGCCTGGCCCCCAGGGCCGCGAGGGCCTCCCCGCAGCCGGGGTCGTCCCCCCCGGTGAGGGCCGGGTGGGCCCGCCCCCGCAGGGCCAGGGCCACGAGGGCCGGCGCGATGCAGACCGCCCCCACGGGCTTGCGGGCGTCGAAGAAGGCCCGCACGAAGGCCGCAACGTCGGGCCGCACCTCCGCCTCCGCGCCCTTGAAGGCGAAGGTGCAGTGGTGCTTGGCCACCCCGTAGCCCCCGGGCATGAGGAGGGCGTCGTAGTCCGCGGGGTCCGCCCCGGCGAGGTCCAGGCACTGCCCGCTGCGGGCGATTCGGCTGGACTCCTCCAGGATGTTCCGTGCCTGCCCCGGCGCCTCCTGACCCGTGACGTGGTCCACCACGTGGTGCTGGGGGGCGTTGGGGGCCAGGCACTGGAAGGCCGCCCCGTGCTGGTCCAGGGCCAGGAGGACCAGCACCGCCTCCCGCACCTCGGCGCCGTCGAGGTGGCCGCAGCCGGCCAGGAGCACCGCGACCTTCGGGGGACGAGCCATGGGGATCTCCGGGGAATGGGCCCATTATGCCCCGAAGGCCGGAGGGCCCGGACTCGATTCGGGGGGGTCGGTACACTGGCCCCATGCACCTCTCCAGCCGCCTGCCGGGGCGCTTCGCCAGCAACGCCCTCACCGCCCTCCTGGAGGGGCTGCGCTCGGCGGGGGAGGCCTGGCTGGATCTCACGCTGAGCAATCCCACCGCCGCGGGCTTCGACTACCCCGAAGCCCTCCTCCGGGAGGCCCTGGGCTCCCCGGAAGTGCTCGCCTACCGGCCCGACCCCCGGGGCTCCCTCCGGGCCCGGGAGGCCGTGGCGGCCCACTGGGGACGGGGCGTGGACCCCTCCTCCCTCCTGCTCACGGCCTCCACTTCCGAAGCCTACGGCTGGCTCTTCAAGCTGGCCTGTGATCCGGGGGACGAGGTATTGGTGCCCAGCCCCAGCTACCCCCTCTTCGAATGGCTGGCCCGCCTGGAGGGCCTCCATGCCCAGGCCGTGCCCGCCTGGTGGCACGATCGCTGGCACCTGGACCTGGAGGCCCTGGAAGGGGCCTGCGGGCCCCGGACCCGGGCGGTGCTGGTGGTCAATCCGAACAACCCCACGGGCCAGTTCCTTTCCCGCTCGGAATGGAGGGGCCTCACGGAGCTCTGCGCGAGGCTCGACCTGCTGCTGGTGGTGGACGAGGTCTTCGCGGACTTCCCCCTGGAACCCGGGGCCGACGAGCTCCCCACCGCCCTGGAGGACCCCGATCCCCCCTGCACCGTGGCCGTCCTGTCGGGCCTGAGCAAGGTGGCCCTGCTCCCCCAGGTGAAGCTGGGCTGGATGACCCTCCGGGGCCCCGGCGCCCCGCGGGCCCTGGGGGCCCTGGAATTCCTGGCGGACCAGTACCTCTCGGTGTCCGCCCCGGCCCAGGCGGCGCTCCCGGCCCTGCTGGGGGCGGCCCCGGGCCTCCAGGACCAGGCCCGGCGGCGCCTGCGGGCCAACCTCCGGGGCCTGGACGCCGCCCTG
>CAYSXG010000760.1:0-1571 GCA_964434895.1 uncultured Solibacteraceae bacterium
GGCTGGCGGCGGGCGTCCAGGACGTAGGCCCGGGTGTTGGCGATGGGGCGGCCGAGGGGGAGGCTCTGGGCCCCTTCGGGGACCTCGCGCACGTCGAGATGGACGGCGAAGGTGGTGGTTTCGGTGGGGCCGTAGACGTGGATGAGGTGCTCGGGGCGGCCCTCGCGCAGGACGCGGGCGAAGGAGCCGGGGTCGCAGCGCTCGCCGCCGGTGAGGAGGAAGCGCAGGCCGGCGAACATCCGGGGGGCGTGGGAGGCGTAGTGGTTGAAGAGGGCGGTGGTGATGAAGAGGGCGGTGATGCGCCGTTCCTCGAGGGCTCGGGCGAAGCGGTCGGGGTCGAGAACGGTGGGCTGGTCGAGGACGAGGGTGGAGCCGCCGTTGAGGAGGGCGCCCCAGACTTCCATGGTGGTGGCGTCGAAGGCGGGGTTGGCGGCGAAGGCGATGCGGTCGTCGGGGCCGAAGGCGGCGTAGCCGTTGTTGCGGACGAGGCGGACGATGGCGGGGTGGGGCACCACGACGCCCTTGGGGGTGCCGGTGGAGCCGGAGGTGTACATGACGTAGGCGGCGGAGGCGGGATCCAGGGAGAGGCCGAGGTCATCGCCCCCTTCCGTCCCCGCGGCGTCGACGTCCAGGCGGAGGAGGCCGGGCCGATCCGCCCAGGGCTGGTCCGAGCGAAGGAGGGCGATCCGGGCGCCGGAGTCGGCGAGGAGGAGGGCCTGGCGTTCCTCGGGGAAGGTGGGGTCGAGGGGGACGTAGGCGGCGCCGCATTTGAGGACGGCCAGCTCGGCGACCACGAGGTCCGCGGAGCGTTCGAGGAGGAGGGCCACGCGGTCGCCGGGGCGGGCGCCGGCGGCCTGGAGGCGGCGGGCCAGGCCGTTGGCCCGGGCGTTGAGTTCGGCGTAGCTGAGGGTGAGGTCCCCTTCGACCACGGCCGGGGCCTCGGGGGCGAGGCGGGCCCGGGCCTCGAAGAGCTCGTGGACGCAGGAGGCGCGGGGGAAGTCGGCGTCGGTGGCGTTCCAGTCCACCAGCAGCTGGCGCCGCTCGGTGGGGGGCAGGAGGGGCAGCTCGTCCACCGCCCGGCTTTCGTCCGTGGCCATCCCCTCCAGAAGGGTCCTGAAATAGCCCAGGTACCGCTCGATGGTGGCCCGCTCGAAGAGGGAGGTCGCGTACTCGAGATCGCCCTCGATGCCCCCCTCCCTTTCCTGGAGCAGAAGCGTGAGATCGAACTTGGCGAAGGGGGGAGCCGCGGACCTTAGGGGGGCCAGGTCGAGCCCGGGCAGGCGAAGGCTTTCCTGGGGGGCGTTCTGCCAGGCGAAGGCCACCTGGAAGAGGGGGCTATGGGACATGCTCCGCACGGGACGGGCCAGCTCCACCACCTGTTCGAAGGGGATGTCCTGGTGCTGCTGGGCCCCGAGGGTACGGGTCTTGACCCGATCCAGCAGGTCCCCCACGGTGGGGGAGCCCGAAAGGTCCAGCCTCAGGGCGAGGGTGTTCACGAAGAAGCCGATGAGCCCTTCGATCTCCGTTCGGCCCCGGTTGGCGGAGGGGCTTCCGATGACCACGTCCTCCTG
>CAYSXG010000761.1:0-1557 GCA_964434895.1 uncultured Solibacteraceae bacterium
CGACGTGCAACATGTACTGAGGTGCGTCCTCCTCCTCGTCCACAACGGGGTCGTGGACGAGGGCGTGCTGGGGAGGGAGCACATCACCCGCCACGAGCTCCAGGCGGCCATCCGCCAGGTGGGGCTGACGGACCTGGAGGACGTGCGGGTGGCCATCCTCGAAAACAATGGCCGCATCAACGTCATTGGAAAAGAGAGGCATTGATTCTGGATGGGAAGGCCCGATCCTGGTGATCGGGTGTCCCATGGCCATCGGACCCGCCAGCTTTCAGCCCCTCTTCCCCATCCAGACCGGCACCAGCGTCCAGCGCTTCGGGGCCCAGGGCACGGATTTCGTCGGCAAGCCCCTGCTCGAATTCCCCAAGCCGAGGCCGCCCAAACCCCCGGAAAAGCCCAAGGAGACGGTGGAGGAGCGCGGGACGGCGCCGGGCGGGACCGGAGCCCTCGGCGCCCCGGAGGCTCGGCCCGGGGCGGTGGCGCCGACGGGGGGCCCGGTCTTGTCCACCTACACCAATTCCAGGTCCACCGGGGGAGGGAACGCCCCCTCCTTCCCGGGCTCCCTGTTCGATCAGAGGGCTTGACGAAGCGAAAAAAAGACGAACACTTGGGATATGGACCCCTCACTGTTCGATCTTCATCCTTCGGAAGCGGTTTTTCGGGAGCTGCGGGTGGATCCGGAGGAAGCGAAGAGCGTCCTGCGCCCCCAGAAGGACCCCGTCTATGGGTTCAATTTCTCCTTGAATCCCTACCGAGGCTGCAGCCACGGGTGCCGCTACTGCTACGTCCGAGGCTATCCGGCCCCGGATCCTCGCTCCGGCCCGGGGGCCCTCCACGATCCCGGCGCCTGGGGGGGGTGGATCGCCCCCAAGATCAACGCCCCGGAACTCCTCTGGGCCCAGCGGCACCGCCTGCACGGACAGGCGGTCTTCGTTTCCAGCGCCACGGACCCCTACCAGCCCATCGAGCGGGAGTACCGCCTGACCCGGCGCTGCCTGGAGGTGCTGCTCCGCTGCCCGACCACGCGGGTCATCGTGCACACCCGCGCCCCCCTCGTCCTCCAGGACCTGGAGCTGCTGAAGGCCTTTGAGGGGCGCCTGAGCGTGGGCTTCTCCATCCCCACGGACGACGACACGGTCCGGCAGGTGGTGGAACCCGAGGCGCCGGCCATCCCCTCCCGCTGGGCCGCGGTGGAGCGCCTGGCTCGGGCGGGCCTGAGGGTGGGCATCAGCGCCTCCCCCCTCATGCCCATCCGGGACCTCCCCGCCTTCGTGAAAAAGGCCCGGGAGAGCGGGGTCCAGGGCGCCTGGGCCGGGGGCCTGCGCCTCCTGCCCCAGGATCCCTTCTACGGGCTGCTGCGGGACCAGGGATGGACCCACGTCCTGGACCCGGACTACGTGGCTTCGGTGAAGGAGGCCCTGCGGGGGGGCTTTCCCGCCCGCAGGCTGGTCAATGATTTTGGTTGGGGCCATTCAGCTTGCCACGGCCGGGTCAGCGTCCTGGGTTCGACCGGCTCGGTCGGGGTCTCCACGCTGGACCTGTTCGAGAAGTCCCAGACCC
>CAYSXG010000762.1:0-1554 GCA_964434895.1 uncultured Solibacteraceae bacterium
CACGGGCCCGACCTGCTCTGCCTGGATATCCAGATGCCGGGGCTCACGGGCTTCGAGGTGCTGCGGGCCTTGGGATCCCAGGCCCCCCTCGCCCTTTTCGCAACGGCCTTCGATCAGTACGCCCTGCAGGCCTTCGAGGCCCACGCGGTGGACTACCTGCTGAAACCCTTCGATGCTCCCCGCCTGGCTCGGGCCCTGGACCGCTGCGCCGCCCTCCTGGGCGCGGGGCGGCGGGATCCGGCCCAGGCGGCCCTGGCCCAGGGACTGGCGCGGCGGGAGCCCCTGCGCAAGCTGTTGGTGCGTCGGGACGAGGGCCTGGAGGCCATCCCCCTGTCCCAGGTGAGCCGCCTGCGGGCGGAGGGCAAGCTGGTCTACGTGCACGGCCCCGGAGGACCCCAGCCTCTTCGCCAGTCCCTGGCCAGCCTGGAGGGGCAGCTGGACCCGCGGCAGTTCGTGCGCATCCATCGCGGCGACCTGGTGAACCTGGCCTTCGTGCAGCGCCTCGAGCCCTTCGGCCACGGCGACGCCCTGGTGATCCTGAGGGACGGCACGGCCTTGATCCTGAGCCGTACCTTCCGGGAGCGCTTCCTGGTGGCCTGGTCGGGGCAGAATTAGGCCATGCGCCGCGCCGACCGCCTCTTCCAGCTCGTGCAGATCCTGCGCCGGGACCGCTCCACCACCGGGGCCCGCCTGGCGGAGGAGCTGGGGGTCTCCCTGCGCACCCTCTACCGGGACATCGCGGACCTCCAGGCCGGGGGCGTGCCCGTCGAGGGCGAGGCGGGGGCGGGCTATCGACTGCCGCGCCACTTCGATCTGCCGCCCCTGATGTTCACGGTGGACGAGGCGGAGGCCCTCTTCCTGGGCCTGTCCATCGCCGCCGCCTGGGCGGACCGGGGCCTGGCGGAGGCCGCGGCCACCGCGCGAAGGAAGGTGGAGTCGGGCCTGCCTGAGATCCTGAGACGGGAGCTGCGGGATTCGGTGCTGGAGGCCCCGGGCTTCCATGTGCCGGAGGCCCCGAAGGAGGCCTTGGCGGTTCTCCGGCGGGCGGTGCGGGAGCGGCGCCGCCTCCGCGTGGTCTACGAAGACCAGCACGGGGCCCGGAGCGAGCGGCTCCTGCGTCCCCTGGGGCTCTACTTCTGGGGCGGGACCTGGACCCTGGCGGCCTGGTGCGAGGCGCGGGAGGACTTCCGCACCTTCCGGGTGGACCGGATCCGGGAATGGGGACTGGGCGAGGCCTTCGCCCCCGAGGAGGGACGGGGGCTGGAGGACTACCTGGCGAGAACCCGGGCCTGAGCGTCTTTGAAGCCTGCTGACAGGACGGTGGCAGCAGGGGGTGGGAGGCTGGGCTTCCTTTCCAAGGAGGCTTCCATGTACCGCTCCCTCGCAGACTTCCGCAGCCACTTCCAGGAGGAGGTGGTCGATACCCTGAAGGTGCTGCACGCCATCCCCGAGGCCGCCGCGACCCAGGCCGTGTCGCCCCTGCACCGGGATCTCCGCCGCATCGCCTGGCACCTGGTGGAGAGCCTGGTGGCCCTGCCGGCGCAGCTGGAACGG
>CAYSXG010000763.1:0-1552 GCA_964434895.1 uncultured Solibacteraceae bacterium
CGGATGCGGGAAGTCGAACATCTCCGATGCCGTGCGCTGGGTGCTGGGCGAGCAGCGGGCCTCCCTCCTCCGGGGCGCCGAGATGGCCGACGTGATCTTCGCGGGCACCTCCGGTCGCAAGCCCATGGGCCTCGCGGAGGTGAAGCTGGCCATGGAGATGCCGGACCCGGCCCTGCCCGGGGCCACCAAGGAGGTGGTCATCTCCCGGCGCATCTACCGGGACAGCGGCGGGGAGTACCGCATCAACGGGCGGGAATGTCGCCTGAAGGACATCCAGGACCTGCTTATGGACACGGGCATGGGCACCCGCGCCTACAGCTTCATCCAGCAGGGGCAGATCGACCTCATCCTCAGCACCAAGCCCCGGGACCGCCGCCAGCTCATCGAGGAGGCCGCGGGCATCACGCGCTACAAGCTGCGCCGCCAGGAGGCGGAGAGGCGCCTGGAGGAGACCCGGGGCAACCTCACGCGCCTGGAGGACATCCTCCACGAGCTGGGCAAGCAGCTGGAGTCCCTGCGCCGCCAGGCCTCCAAGGCCCGGCGCGCGGCGGAACTGGACGCGGAGATCCACGCCACCAAGCGCGTGCTCCTTTCGGCCAAGGCCGAGGACTTCCAGCGGGCCAAGGAGCGGATCCTGGAGCAGCTGGACACCCTGGAGCGGGAGGTGGCCACCCTCACGGCCCAGGCCTCGGAAAAGGCCAGCGAGGTGGAGGGCCTGCGCTTCCAGGTGGAGGAGCAGGAGCGGGCCCAGGAGCGGCGGGCGCGGGGGGTGCTGGCCCTGGACCAGAAGCTGGGCCTGCTGGAGCAGGAGCTGGGCTTCCAGGAGGAGCGTCAGGCCGAGGCCTCCGCCCAGATGGCGCGGCTGGCGGAGCGTCGGACGGAGCTGGAGGCCCGGCTTCAGGAATCGGATTCGGGTCTCGCGGGCCTGGTGGCTGCGGAGCAGGAGGCCGCCGGCCGCCTGGAGGCCCGGGAAGCCCTGTTGAGGGAGGCCGAGGAGGTCGTCATCTGGACCGGGGGCCATCTGCGGCGCGTGGAGGAGGAGCTCCGGGGCCTCAAGGCCCAGCTGGTCCAGGCCCGGGCCGCCCAGGCGGAGGTGAACCGCCAGCGCATCCTTCTCCAAGGGCAGATCGCCCAGACGGAGGGGCGGCTGGAGGCCCTCAATCACGAGGAGGCCGTGAGGGCCCCCCGGCTCGAGGGCCTGCAGGCGGAGGACCAACGCCTGGCCCGGGAGCTGGAGGGCCTCGAGGAGCGCCTGGAGGTGGCGGAGGAGGCGGTGGGCCTCCAGGCCCGCACCCTCCGGGACCTGGAGGAGGCCGACGGGGCGGCCCGAAGCGCCCTCCGGGAGGCCGAGGGCCGCCTGGACGCGCTGGAGCGGACCCTCAAGCGCCTCGGCGACGAGCTGGCCCAGGGGGGGGACGAGGAGACGAAGAAGGCCCTGGCCTGGCTGAGGGAGCGGGGGGAGCCCGTGGCCAGCCTCGCAGAGGCGCTCCGGGTCCCCGATGAGGTCCGACCCGAGGTCGAGCGGGTGCTGGGGGCCTGGGTCCAGGGCCTG
>CAYSXG010000764.1:0-1550 GCA_964434895.1 uncultured Solibacteraceae bacterium
TCCTCCCAGGTGGGGGGTAGCTCCGGCGGGGGCAGGAAGGCGGGGGTGGGCTCCGCGCCCCGGGCCGGTTCCGCGGTGCTCAGGGCCTCCATGTCCAGTTCCTGGAAGTCCATCGCCGCCGGGGCCGGGGCGGCCTCCGGGACCGGGGGGGCGTCGGGATGGAGGTCCTCGGCGGTCAGGAGCAGCAGGTCGTCTTCCTGGGGCATGGGCGGCTCCTCCACCCGGGTCTCGGGCAAGGGTTTCATCAACTCCTTCAGGGGGACGCCCGGCACCGTGGCCTGGGCGCTTTCGTGGAAGTCCGGCACTTCCTTGGCCAGGAGCTGGCGCACCCGGTCCCCGAGATTGCCCAGCTCCGTGGGTTTCTTCAGGAAGCCCTGGATCGGGGCCGTCATGAGTCGGTTCTGGTCCACGTCCTCCAGGATGCCCGCGAGGAGGGCCACGGGGATGCGGGCCGTGCCGGGGTTCTTGCGGATGCGGTCCAGGAGGGCCCAGCCATCCATGCCCGGCATGATGATGTCCACCATGGCCCCGTCGAAGTGCTCTCCCCCGTCCAGCCTCGCCGCGGCCTCCTCCCCGGAGGACAGGCAGACCAGCTCGATGTCCGTGGCCCCCAGCTGGATCTCGGCGGACCGGTGGATGCTGGGGTTGTCGTCCACGAGCAACAGTCGGGGCATGGGATTTCCTCGGGGCTGCGTTGAGAAGCTTGGGCAGAGGCTACCAGAACATGGCTCGCCCAGGGCCGAAATCAACCATGGAGTGCCTTGCGCACGAGGCGGTTCCGCCCGGAGTCCCAGAGCCGCAGCAGCAGCACCCGGTCCCCCACCCAGGCCCATCCCGCCTCCTGGGCCTCCCGCAGCACGACCTCCGGTCCCCGGGGCAGCCAGCCCCGCACCGAGGCCCTCAGGCGGGCCGAGGTGATCCATTCGGCCCGGTAGGCCCGGGCCATGGACTCGCGCTGGCGCTCCCGGGGCCAAGGGGGGGTGGGCTCCTTCCAGTGGGAGTCCCAGGCGGTGACGACGCCCCCGTCCTCGGTCCACACCCAGGCGGGATCCGGGGCGGGCCAAGGCCCCTCGGTTTCGGGGACGGCCCGCCACTGGGCCCGGTCCACGGGGCCCTGCCAACGGCCCGCCTCGCCGGATGCCTGCAGCGCCACCCGGCCCATGCCGCCGGGGGGCTGGGCCTCGATCCATCCGGGCTCCATGGCCTGCCGCCTCCAGGTGCCGGACTCAAGCCCCCACAGGATCCACTGGGGTCCCGCCTGGACCCAGAGCCGGTCCCGGCGGGGGAACCAGAGGCGGTCCCCCGGGGACCAGGGGACCGCCACCTTCGCGCCGGGCAGGTCCTGGCCGTCGGGCCACAGCTGGGCAGCCCCGGTGGGCAGGCCCCGGGGCGGGGAAGGCAGGTCCGCTTCCCCCCAAGGGGCCAGGGTCCGCTCGCCCAATTCCCCTTCGAGGGGCAGGGTGGAGAGGAGCAGGCGGGGACCCCCGGGGTCCGGCAGGCCCACGAGGGCCGCCCGGCCATCCCAGCTGAAACGGCTCCAGGGGCCGCTG
>CAYSXG010000765.1:0-1549 GCA_964434895.1 uncultured Solibacteraceae bacterium
GACGAGGAAGAAGCCCGCCAGGACGGGGTCCAGGTCCTTGCGGAGCTCCCCCCGGGCCTGGCCCTGCTCGATGAGGGCCCACAGGCATCCGGCGGTCTGGCGCAGGTACTTGGCGATGGCCTCGCGGGTGTTCTCGGTTCCCCGGGCGATCTCGCCCCGCAGCACCGCCCGGAAACCCGCGTCCTGCCCGAGGTGGGCCCGGTAGACGCGAAGCACCTCCCACAGGCGCAGGCCCATGGGGCCGAGGGCCTCCCGGCCGGGCCAGGCGCGCCAGATCCGGGGCAGGGGGGGGCGCCGTGGGGTCGAGGAGGGCCAGGAAGAGGGCCTCCTTGCTCTCGAAGTGGTAGTAGATCAAAGCCGGATCGCAGCCGGCCCGCTGGGCGATGGCGCGGATGCTCCCCCCCCGCAGGCCCGCTTCGGAAAAGACCTCCTGGGCCGCGTCCAGGATCCGCCCCGTATCCACCCGCGTGGCCTTGGGACCACGGGGCTTGGGTGTGGGAGGGCGAGAGGGCAAGGGGGCTCCGGTTTTCAACGCGTGTTGAATCTTGGGGCCATCGACTCCGGAATTCAAGAATATTTTTCAACAGGCGTTGAAATTTTCGTCCGGCGTCAAAAAGGGCCCCCGTGCGGGGGCCCTGCGGATCGGGACCGGAGGGGGTCAGTCGACGGAGATGGGGGCCTCGGTGGTGTAGTCGAGGATCTTGATCTCGGGCTCTTCGAAGGCGATGCGGCCCTCCTCCACTTCGCGGATGCCCACCTGGCTCCAGAAGCTGGCGAGGCGGGGGGCGTCCTGGGCGTGGCCCTGCTTGGTCATGGGCACGATCACCTCCACCTTGGGGAAGGCGCCGCGCTGGAGCTGCTCGCAGCGCTTGCCGGCCACCACCACGAAGCGGTACTTGTTCGCGATCTCTTCGGGGACGTGGACGATGGTGCGCTGGGTGGACATGGAACCTCCGGAACCGTCAAGTCTAACGCTCCAGGGGCGATAAATCCATACTGATCGGCAGGGGAGGGCCCATGGAACCCGGCAAGCTCTGGCGCAGCGCCTTCAAGGGCAATCTTCGACTCCTGGAGCTGAACCTCCCGGGCCTCGAGGACGGCCTGGCGGCGGGGCCCCCGGCCCCCGGCGTCTCGGCCCCGGCCTGGGTCCTGGGCCACCTCGTGTACGCCCGGCACCTGGTCCTGCGGTACCTGGGAGCCCCCGGGGAAGCGGACCCGATCTGGAAGGCCACCTACGGGCGCCACAGCGACGGGTCCCGCGCCCACCTCCCCCTTTCGGCCTTGGTGGAGGCCTTCCGGGGGACGGACGAGGCCCTGAAGGAGGCCCTGCTCGCCGTGTCCGATTGGGAGCGCCCCACCCTCAACCTGGCCATCGACCAGGAGCAGCCCCTGGAGCAGGTGGTGGCCTTCATGCACATGCACGAGTGCTACCACCTGGGCCAGTTCGGCGTCTTCCGCAAGCTGCTGGGCCTGTCGGGGGGGCTTTGATGAGGATCCTGCTCGGCATCACCGGCGGCATCGCGGCCTACAAGGCCGCGGACCTGGCGCG
>CAYSXG010000766.1:0-1548 GCA_964434895.1 uncultured Solibacteraceae bacterium
GCGGGGGGCAGGACCTCCGGGGCGGTGCGGCTGGCGGACCTGGGCCCCGCCCTGGCGCGACGAATGGCCGAGGCTCTTATCCAGGACGACGGCCTTCCGGACCCCGAAGGCAGCCTGGCCCTGGCCCTGGCCCGGGAGGCAGGGGGAAACCCCTTCTTCATCGCCGCCTTCGTGGGGGAGTGCGCCCACCTGAGCGGCCACTCGGGCCTGCGCCTCGAAGGTTTCTTCGAGCGGCGCATCCAGGCCATTCCGGACGAGGCCCGCCCCCTCCTGCACGTCCTGGCGGTGGCCGGGCGCCCCCTGGAGCCGGGCCTCGCCTGCCGCGCCGCGGGCCTGGACGAGGGCCGCTTCCCGGAGGTGGCCGCCGCCCTCACCCAGGCCCACCTCCTCCTCCACGGCAGGGCCCGAGGTCGGGAGATCCTCGAGCTGCCCCATCCGAGGGTCCGGCGCAGCCTCCTGGACGGCCTGGGGGCCGAGGGGCCCCGCCTCCACCGGAGTCTGGCCCTGGCCATGGAAGGCCAGCCCGGGAGCGATCTGGAGGCCCTGGCCCTGCACTACCTGGAGGGGGGAAGGCCCGAAGAGGCCGCCCAGCACGCCCAGGCGGCCGCGGACCAGGCCCTTCGGGCCATGGCCTTCGACCGGGCCGCCCGCCTCTTCCGCCTGCTCCTGGGTCTCGTGGGCGAAGGGGATCCCTCGGTGCGGGAATGGGGCCAGCAGCTGGCCCTCTGCCTGGCTCTGGCGGGTCGGGGTCGCGAGGCGGCGGAGGCCTACCTGGAGGCCGCCCGCCGCGGGGGCCCCTCGGAGGTCCTGGAGTTCCGCCGCCAGGCCGCGGAACAGTTCCTGCTGAGCGGGCACATCCCGGAGGGGCTGGGCGTGCTGGAATCCGTGCTGGAGGAGGTGGGCCTGCCCCTGCCCGCCACGCCCCAAAGCTCCATCGCCCCCCTGCTGGCCCGCCGCCTTTGGCTGAGGCTCCGGGGGCACCGGTTCAAATCTCGGGAACCCTCCCGGATCCCGCCCCTCCAGCTGGCCCGCGTCGACACCTGCTGGAGCGCCTCTGCGGGGCTGAGCATGTGGGACCCCGTGCGCGGCGCCTACTTCCAGGCCCTCCACCTCCAGCTGGCCCTGGAGGCCGGGGAGCCCGGCCGCGTGGCCCGGGCCCTCTGCTTCGAGGCGGGCTATTCGGCCACCGAGGGCCTGGGGGCCCACGGGCGCACGGAGGCCCTGGTCCGCCGCAGCCAGTCCCTGGCCGAGCGGGTCCAGATCCCCTACGTCCTGGGCCTGAGCCACATGACCACGGGCATGGCCCGCTTCCTGGAAGGCCGCTGGAAGCAGGCCCACCACGAGCTCCGGACCGCCGAGGCCACCTTCCGGGAGCGCTGTCGCGGCGTGGCCTGGGAACTGGCCATGACCCACATCTACGACATGGCGGCCCTCTGGTTCCTGGGTGAGCTGAGGGCGCCAACCCGGGGCACCCCCGCCCTGCTGACGGAGGCCAAGGAGCGAGCGGACCGCGAGGCCCGCAGGAACCTGCGGACACGGGTGGGCCCC
>CAYSXG010000767.1:0-669 GCA_964434895.1 uncultured Solibacteraceae bacterium
CCCGCCTGCCCTCGGGAGCCTGGTGGACCCTGCTGAAGGCCGACGGCCTCACCCTCTCCCGGGTACTCGTCTCGGTGGCGGCGGGCCTGGCCTGGGCCCTGCCCGCGGGCCTGGCCATCGGGCTCTCCCCCCGCCTCTCCCGCATCTTCCAGCCGGTGGTCCAGGTGGCGGCCTCCTTCCCGGCCCCCATGCTCTTTCCCGCCGTCATCGCCCTGCTGGCGGCCTTCAGGATCGGCCTGGGCTGGGGCAGCATCGCCCTCATGCTCCTGGGCACCCAGTGGTACGTTCTTTTCAACGTCATCGCCGGGGCCAGCGCCATCCCCAGCGATCTGCGGGAAGTGGGCACCGCCTTCGGCTTCGGCCGCTGGCAGCGCTTCCGCAACCTCTACCTGCCGGCGGTCTTCCCCCACCTGGTCCCCGGCTTCCTCACGGCGGCCGGGGGGGCCTGGACGGGGGGCAGGTGGGGCTGCAGCTCAACGGGGGGAGAACGATCGTCGTCCCGGACGGGCCCTTGGCATTTCCTCCAGTCCTGCGCGATGGCACCGGCTACGTCGTCACGGTCGCGACGATGCCGTCCGGTCACGCGTGCTCCATCGACCACGGGGACGACACGCTGCGCGGCGCCTCCGTGACTGACGTGGTGGTGCACTGCCCCGCGACCGATCGAAC
>CAYSXG010000767.1:679-1541 GCA_964434895.1 uncultured Solibacteraceae bacterium
CGAGTACTACAACCTGAGCGGCCCCACCCTCCAGACCTTCGGGCTGGGGGCCATCGTCAGCCAGGCCGGTGAACACCGGGACTTCGCCATGCTCGCCGCCTCCACCCTGGTGCTCGCCGCCACCGTCGTCGTCTTCAACCGCCTGGTCTGGAAGCCGCTCTACCGGATGGCGGAAACCCGCTACTCCCTGTCGAAATGAGGGACGCCATGCTCCACTCGGCCACCGCCTCCCACGAGATCATCTGCCAGCTGAAGGGCATCCAGAAATCCTTCGACCGAGGCACCGGCAAGCCCCTGCGGGTGCTGGAGGACATCAGCCTCGATATCCGCGCCAACGAAGTGGTCTGCCTCATCGGGCCCTCGGGCTGCGGGAAGTCCACCATCCTCCGCATCTTCGCCGGCCTCATCCAGCCCACCAAGGGCCGGGCCTTCTACCACGGCGAGGAGATGAGGGGCCTCAACCCCGGGGTGGCCGTGGTCTTCCAGAACTTCGCCCTCTATCCTTGGATGACCGTGGAGGGAAACGTGAGGACCGTCCTCGAAGCCCAGGGGCTGGGGGAGGAGGAGATCCGGGAAAAGGCCCACCGGGCCATCCGCCTGGTGGGCCTGGAGGGCTTCGAGGAGGCCTATCCGCGGGAGCTCTCCGGGGGCATGAAGCAGCGGGTGGGCATGGCCCGGGCCCTCTCCGTGGACCCGGAGATCCTCTTCATGGACGAGCCCTTCAGCCACGTGGACGCCCTCACGGCCGAGGGCCTGCGGGCGGAGATCCTCGACATCTGGGACGACGCCGAGCGCAACCCCTCCTCCATCCTCATGGTGAGCCACGACATCAAGGAGGTGGCCTACATGGCCGACCGCATCG
>CAYSXG010000768.1:0-1537 GCA_964434895.1 uncultured Solibacteraceae bacterium
GGGCGCGCGGGGCGTTCACACGCGGGGCGGCAAGGGATCGTCCCGGTGCGGGAGGCGCAGGCTCAATGCCCGGGCAATGCCACCGTGCCGAGGCCCCCGTCGGGGCAGATACTCACGATGGCGCGGCTGCCCTTGGGCATGGCGGCCAGCTCCATCACGGCCTGGCTCAGGATGCGGGCGCCGGTGGCGGCGAAGGGATGGCCGAGGGCCACGCTCCCGCCATTGGGGTTCATGCGCTCGCGCGGGAAGGCGCCGAAGGTGTAGGCCACCCCCGCCTGCTCCTGCACATAGGCCGGGTCCTCCAGGGCCTTCAGGTGGCAGAGCACCTGGGCCGAAAAGGCCTCGTGGATCTCCCAGAGGTGGATATCCCCGTAGCCCAGGTGGTGGCGGAAGAGCAGGCGGGGGATCAGCTTGGCGGGCGCCATGAGCAGGCCCTCCTGGAGGATGTCCACGGCGCCGCTTTCGAAATCCACCAGCCGCACCCGGGGCAGCTCGTCGGGCAGGCGCTTCAGCCCCTCCTCCGAGGCCACCCAGAGCCCCGCGGCGCCGTCGGTGAGGGGCGAGCTGTTGCCCGCGCTGAGGGTGCCCGCCACGCGGTCGAAGGCCGGCGACAGAGAGGCCAGCTTCTCCAGGGAGGTCTCCCGCCGCGGGAAACCGTCCTTCTTCACGCCCTCCAGGTCGAGCACGAGGTCCTTGAAGAAGCCATTGTCCTGGGCCGCCATGGCGCGCTGGTGGCTCTCCAGCGCCAGGCGATCCTGGGCTTCGCGCGGGATGTCCCAGGTCTTGGCCATCTCCTCGCAGTGCTCGCCCATGCTCTTGCCGGTGACTCGGTTCTTGATCTGCGGCACGAAGAGCTTGAAGTCCCGGGGCCGGATGGCCGCCAGGGCCCTGAGGCGCGCGCCGAGGCTGCGACCCTGGGCCGCGCGGCGCAGCGCCACGGAGAGGGGCTGGCGCAGCCCCATCTGGATCCGGCTCATGCTCTCCACCCCGCCCACCAGGGCCAGGGCGCGCCCCTCGCCCATCATTCCCGCGGCCTGGAAGGCGGCCACCATGCTGGTGCTGCACTGCATGACTGTCGTGTAGGCGGGCACGTGGGGATCGAGGCCGGCCTCGAGCCAGACCTCGCGGGCCAGGTTGGCGTAGGCCAGGTTGAGCCCCACGGAACCCCACACCGCCAGATCGATGGGCCCCCGCGCCTGCTGGGCCATGGCCTTGGCCACGGGCACCGAGAGGGCCAGCGTGTCGAGATGGGCGAAAGGCCCGTCCACCTTCACGAAGGGGGTGCGGAGTCCTGAAGCGAGCCAGACCGGCGCGGAGAAGGCCATCGCGATCACCTCGCCTTCAGTGTGCGCCGCTCCTCAGGGGGCGGGCTCCGGATTCTGCCGCAGCCACGCGGCGGCCCGGGTGTCGCCAGCCTTGGCCGCCGCTTCGTACCAGGCACGGGCCTGCCCGGGGTCCCTCAGGCAGCCATGGCCGGAGGCGAGCATCTCCGCCAGGGCGGCCATGGACGCCACGTCGCCGCCTTCCGCGGCCCTGC
>CAYSXG010000769.1:0-1535 GCA_964434895.1 uncultured Solibacteraceae bacterium
GTGCTTGCCCGCGTACGGACCCGGTCCAGGGATGGGATGAAAGAAGGCGTTTCCGCCGATGCCGTGGTGTTCAGGCCAGCAGCCGGTGGCGAGGGTGGGGTGGCCCGCGAAGGTGGTGGCGGGGAAGGGGGGGATGCCCTCGCCGCGCCAGCCGCCCGGGGCCAGCTTCCACATGCGGGGCATGGACTCCGCCGTGAAGAGCTTCCCTCCCAGGCCATCGAAGCTGAGAAAGAGGACCGGGCCCGCGCCGGTTCCCGCGCCTGGGCCGGCGCGCAGGCACCAGCAGCAGAGCGGGGCGAGGAGGAGTCGCATCGCGTGAATGTCCGGGAGGGGTGTAGCGATAGAGTGTACAGATGCCTTGGCCCTATCCCATCCTCCGACTCAAGCCCGGCAAGGAAGGCCTCGCCTCCAAACGGCATCCCTGGGTCTACTCGGGGGCCCTGGCGGAGGCACCGGCCTCGCCCCTGGTGCGCCTGGCGGACCCTTCCGGGAACGTCATCGGCGTCGGCACCGCCTCGACGCTGAACCCCCTGGCCGTGCGGGTCTTCCGCTTCGAGGATACGCCGCTGGACGAGGCCTTTTTCCGCGAGCGCTTCGAGGCGGCCCTGGCCCTGCGCAAGGGCCTTGGGCTCTGGTCCCCCCAGGGCGGCTGCCGCCTCGTCTTCGGCGAGGGCGACGGCCTGCCCGGCCTGGTGGTGGACCGCTACGGTCCGGCGCTGGTGCTCCAGGTGGGTACGGCGGGCCTGGAGGCCTTGAGGGAAACCTGGTGGCCGGTCCTCTTCGAGATCGGCAAGCGCGAAGGCTGCACCATCTTCGTCGAGCGCAGCCAGTCGGGCCGCAAAGAGGAGGGCCTCGACCAGGTCAACCGGCTCCTCAAGGGCTCGCTCGGCGGGCCCGTCACCATCCACGAGGGCGCGGCCAAGCTCAGCGTGGATCTGCTGAAGGGGCAGAAAACGGGCTTCTTCCTGGACCAGCGCAACCACCGCATCCAGCTGGGGGCCTTGTCGAAGGGCAAGCGGGTCCTCAATACCTTCGGCTACACCGGCGGCTTCTCCATCCACGCCGGCCTGGGCGGCGCCACCGAGGTGGCCACCCTCGACATCTCCGCGCCCGCCCTGGACCAGTGCGCCTCGGACTGGGCCCTGAACGGCCTCGACCCCGCGGCGCACACGCGCATGGAGGGCGACGCCTTCGAGCTCATGCGCAGCCTCCAGGCCGAAGCCTGGGACCAGGTCATCGTCGATCCGCCCGCCTTCGCCAAGCAGCGCAAGGATGTGGACAAGGCCTTCAAGGCCTACAAGGACGTCTTCCGCCTGGGGGCCCGCGCCACCGCGCCCGGCGGCATGCTCTGGTGCTACTCCTGCAGCCAGCACCTGGACCGCGCCCGCTTCCAGGAGGCTGTCTGGACCGCCCTGCTGGAGGCCGGCCGCGAGGCCCAGGTCCTCGCCCATCTCGGCCAGCCTGAGGACCATCCCTACGCCCTCAACCATCCCGAAGGCTTCTACCTCAAGGGGCTGTGGCTGAGGCTGCGGTGA
>CAYSXG010000770.1:0-1529 GCA_964434895.1 uncultured Solibacteraceae bacterium
AGCGGCGCAGCTTCGCCCATCTCGTGGTTTGCATCCGAGAGCACCTCGTGCAGGCGGATCTCGAGCCGATCTTCGGTCTTGCCCGCGCGCTTGCGTACCACGATCAACCCGTCGCTCTCCTCGATCACGGTCGGCGGCGTCATCCAGTTGAGCGGGCGATAACCGCCGGCGTCCGCGTGGACGAGCACAGAGCCGTCCGCCTTCAGCATCAGCAGGCGCGTCGACTCGGGGAGGTACGCGTTCAGCCGGCCGGTGTAGGTGACTTCGCAGCGGGCGACGATCAGGCGCATCGCCGCGGGACCCTACTGTCCTTTTCGGACAGGTGGCTCGCGGTGCTTACGCCAGGCGAATCAGCGTCATGCCGTCGCGAATCGACAGCAGCGCCTGCACCGTGCGCGGATCGGCGGCGACGTGATCGTTGAAGCGCACGATCGGCCCTTCGCCGTCCAAGACGGCGCCGCTCCAGAGGGTGTTGTCGGAGAGGAAAAGGCCGCCCGGGCGGATCCGCCCCGAGGCCTCCTTCCAGACCCCAGGATAGCCGCCCTTGTCCACGTCGTTGAAGACCGCGTCGAAGGCTCCCGGCGTGCGCTTCATGGATTTCAGGGCCTCCCCTTTGAGCATGGTGACCCGGGAGAGGACCCCGGCCCGGCGAAGATAGCCCTCGGCCGAGGAGATCCGCCCTGGATCCGATTCCGTGTAGAAGACCCGGCCCCGGGGACCCACGGCCCGGGCCAGCCAGACCGTGGAGTAGCCGATGGCCGAGCCGCACTCGAAGACGCGGCGGGCCCGGATCATGGAAGCCATCTGGAACAGCACGGTCCCGACCAGGGGCCCCACGATGGGGATGCGCTCGCGACGGGCCTTCGCCTCCATCTCCAGAAGGACCCTGTCCCTCCGGGGAGCATGGGCGGCCAGATAAGCCTCGATCGCGTCGGGGGTGACGGCGCCCATCCCGAAAGGATAGTCGACGGCGGTTCAGCGATCCATCTTGGACCTCAGCGCGTCGGCGCGCTGGTGGGCCCTCCTCGCCTCCTCCTCCCGGCCCTGCCTGCGGCAGGCGGCCTCCAGGAGGTCGAGGGCAGGCGGAAGCTCCGCATCCCCGGCCCCCGCCTTTTCCAGGATGGAGAGGGCGCGATCCAGGTGGACTCCCGCGTAAGCGCAGGCCCCCGCATCCCATTCGTCCGAGGCCCACTGCAGCAGCCCTCGCGCGATCTCCAGGCGTTCCGAGGGCCCCACCGCCTGCAGGGTGGCCTCCCGGGAGGCCAACGCGGCCGGGATGAGGCCCTCCTCCAGATAGCGCCGGAACGGCGCCTCAAGGTCATCCAGGGACCCGATCTTCGTCTCGAGATCCCACGCCTCCGGGATCCCGGCGAGGAAGGCGCGGAAGGCATCCGCGCGCTTCCCATGCTCCCCGTGGAAGAGGAAATGGACGAAGGCCCAGGAGAGGGCATATTCGCGAGGGCCGAACTTCTCCTCCTCGTCCTCGGAGGTGAGGATGCCGTTGGCAACCGGCAGGCCGGTAGCGAGCG
>CAYSXG010000771.1:0-1528 GCA_964434895.1 uncultured Solibacteraceae bacterium
CTGCCGAAGCTGGAGCAGGAGGTGCATCAGCGGCTGGCCCGGCTGGGCATGAAGGGCGCGCGGGTGCAACTGCGCCTGAGCCTGGCGGAGGACGCGTCGAGCCCCGTGCTGCACCAAGGCCGGGCGGTGAAGGTATCCGCCGCGGGATTCTCCGCCGTGGCCATCTGGATCGAATCCAACCCCGGCGAAGGCTTCCGGCCCCTGGCCAAGATCGCCTCCGGCGGCGAGCTCTCCCGCCTGATGCTCTCCCTGCAGGGCGCGGGCCTGGCCTTCAATGCCAAGGGGAAGGCTGAGTACGAGGGCGGCCTCTGCGTCGTGCTGGATGAGGTGGACGCGGGCATCGGCGGCGAGACCGCGCTGGCCGTGGGCCGGGCCATCGCGGAGCTGGGGCGCCGCCACCAGGTGCTCTGCGTGACCCACCTGGCCCAGGTGGCCGCCCGCGCCGAGCACCACCTCCGCTTGCGCAAGGAGACCAGCGCCGGCCGCACCCGCAGCGGCAGCGACTGGCTGGAGGGCGAGGAGCGCCTGCGCGAAGTGGCGCGGCTGCTTTCCGGCCACCCCGACCGCCCCGAGGCCCTGGAGCACGCCAAGCTGCTGCTGGTTTGAGCTGCAGAAGAAGGGCCGCCCTAGGGCGGCCCTTCTTTCGTATTGCGGCGACTTAGTTGCTGACGGCGAAGGAGACTATGGACGAGACGCCGATGTTGCCGCTGATATCGATGGCTTTGGTCTGGAGGGTGTGGGTGCCATTGGAGAGCAGGGCGGAGTTGTAGGTCATGGAATAGGGTGAGGAACTGTCGGTGGCCACCCAGGTGCCGTCCACGTAGAAGCCGACTTTGGAGACGGAGTAGTTGTCTGAGGCCGTGGCGTTGAAAGTGATGGTGCCCGTGGTGCCCGTGACGGAGCAGGAGGTGGTGGGCTTCGTCGTGTCAGGCGGGTTGCTGACGGTGAAGGACACGGTGGAGGAGGTGCTGACATTGCCGAGGGTGTCGACCCCCTTCACATACAGGGTGTGGGTGCCGTTGGTGAGCGTGTAGGCGTTGTAAGTGGCCACGTAGGGCGAGATGGAGTCAGAGACGATCCACTTGCCATCCAAATAGAAGCCCACGGTGGAGACTCCGGTGGCATCGGAGGCGCTGGCGCTGAAGACCAGGGTGCCGGTGGTGCCGCTTTCGGAAGCGGACACCGTGGGGCCTGTGTTATCGGTGGTGAAAGAGAGACCCGAAGAAGTCGCGCTGTTCCCCGCAACGTCGTACGCCTTGGTGGTGAGGGTGTGGCTCCCGTCGGAGAGCAAGGCGGAGTTATAGGTGATGGAATAGGGCGAGGTTGTGTCGGAGCCCTTCAGGCTGCCGTCCACGTAGAACTCGATCTTGGTAACCCCCGTAGCGTCCGTGGCTGCCCCTGAGAAGGTGACGGTGCCGCGGACGCCGCTCTCGGTGGGGGTGGAGGGGACGGGGGCCGTGTTATCCACGCTGAAGGAGACGGTGGAGGACGAGGCTTTGTTGCCGGCATCGTCGTAGGCCGTGATGTT
>CAYSXG010000772.1:0-1513 GCA_964434895.1 uncultured Solibacteraceae bacterium
TCGCATCTTTTGAGACACAGAACCGGGATGACCGTACCCTGTTGATCCTAGGAACGGACCTCCCATGAGCGAGACTCCGAATCCCACCCCCTCCCTCCCCCGCTGGCTGCCCGGGGCCGTCGTGGTCCTCCTCGCGGGCCAGCTGGGCCTGCTCTGGCTCCAGGGCCTCCAGCTCAACCGCCAGCACCGGGACCTGAGCGCCACCCGCGAGGAGATGCAGGGCCTCGAGGAGTCCCTGGACCAGAGCGCCGGCGGCGCGGACGGCACCGAGCAGGAGGGCTTCGCCCCCGCCCGCCATCGCCACGGGCGCCCGGGTCGCTTCCTGCGCGTGCGCCAGGATCCCCCCAAGCCCGAGGGCGAGGCGGACCCCGCCATGAAGGACGCCCAGAAGGAGCTCAAGGCCAGCGTGGACAGCGCCAAGAAGGCCGCCGCCGACGCCCGGGACATCCGATCGAAGCTCTCCCTGGAGGAGAACGCCCGGAAGGCCGAGGAGAAGGCCAAGATGAACCAGGCCCAGTCCGCCTGGGAGAAGTGGGCCCTGGTGGCCGCCGGCGTGATCGTGGTGGCCTTCCTCCTCCGGGGCTGGCTGAGATCCCGGGAAAGCTGACCGGGCGGCGGACGTGTCCCTCCACGAGTACCTCCAGCGCGATCCGGCCTGCTTCCACCTGGCCGAGGGAGCCATCCACGCCGTGTCCCCCCTGCTGGAGGAGCCGGACGCGGTGCCCACCCTCGAGCTGCTCGACCGCTGGGCCTTCGAACTGGCCGGGCGCATGCCCCTGCCCTGGAACCTCCAGCGGGGCATCGACGCCCTGAACGCCCTCCTGTTCAAGGAGAAGGGCCTGAGGGGGGACCGCGCCACCTACGACGACCCGGCCAACGCCGCCCTCCCCAGCGTCATCGCCCGCCGCCGGGGCCTCCCCATCGCCCTCTCCATCCTCTGGATCGACGTGGCCCGCCGCCTGGGCTTCGACGCCTTCGGCGTGGGCCTGCCCGGCCACTTCATCGTGGGTCTCCGCCTCGACGTGGGCATGCTCTTCTTCGACCCCTTCCACGGCGGCACGCCCGTGGACCAGGAAAGGGCCGCCACCCTGGTGGAGCGCTCCACCCGGGGCCAGACCTCCTTCCATCCCTCCATGCTCACGCCCACCCGGGACCGGGCCATCCTCGCCCGCCTGGTGCGCAACCTCCACGTGCGCTTCACCCGGGCCGACGCGTGGGAGGAGGCCCTCTGGACCAGCACCCACCTGATCCTGCTGAACCCCGAGGACAGCCAGCCCTACCGTGACCGCGCCTGGGTCCACTACCGGCGCGGGGACGAGCAGCGCGCCCTGGAGGACGCCCGGGCCGCCGCGGCCCTGGAAGGCCATCGCGACGCGGCCTGGGCCGAGTGGATGGAGAGGCTGGCCAAAGGCTGAGCGCCCCTTCAGGCTGGGCAGGGAGGCTCCCTCCCGAACCCATGATCCCTTCGTCCCCGCCCCCCGCCCCCCCGGTGGCCCAACGCCTGGTGGCCCGG
>CAYSXG010000773.1:0-1512 GCA_964434895.1 uncultured Solibacteraceae bacterium
GAAGGTGCCAGCCCGTTCCGTGCGGAGGCCAAAAGCGCCGAGCTTCTGGAAGGGGTTGGAGCCGCTGAGGCCTGAAGGGACCCCCCGCAGGGTCGTGGAGACCTGATTGAGGAGGCCCCGGGCCCCAGCGTCGCTGGCGAGGATGCCGTTGGTCCCGGTATAAGATTTCAGCGTTTTAAAGAAATCATTGTACTTATTGGCAATATCCTGAACCGCGGCGGTGATGGCGGCCGTATCGCTGGCCACCGTGAAGGTGGTGGTCTGCGTGTTGTCCGCCTTCTTCAGCTGCAGGGTGAGCCCGTCCACAGAGTCCGTGACCGTGTTGGAACGGCGCAGCACCTGCAGGCCGTTGATGGTGAAGTCCGCGTTGACGGCCTTCACCTCCTTGCTGGCGTCCAGGGTCAAATCCCCGCCGTCGTCGGTGATGGAGACCGTGTCCCGGTCCCCGATCCCCGAATTCTTGGCGGTCAGCACCAGCTTGTAGGAGGGGGTCCCGCTGGCGGCGGTCTGGACGATGCTCGCTGTCACCCCCGCCGAAGAGGCGTTGATGGCGTCCCGGAGTCCTCGAAGGGTCTTGGTGCCCGTGGAGATATCGATGGGCACCGCGGCGCCGTCCACCCCCGTCAGGGTGAACTGACCGTTGCCGGCCAGGGCGGCGTCCAGGGAGGTAGCGGTGGTGTTATAGGTCTCGCTGGCGAAGGTGGCCGTCTTGTTCACCACCACCGCGTAGGTCCCCGGGGCGGCCCCGGAGGCGGTGGCGGAGGCGAAGGTGTTGGTGGAATCCGTGGAGGTCACCGTCCGAGCCTTGAAGCCGGAGGTGGAGAGGGCAGAGACGCTGGAAGCCAGGGCCGAAAGCTTGCTCTGAAGGCTTTGATAGGCAGAAATGCGCTGTTGGTTTTGCTGCTGCTTGGCCTGCAGGCGGGCCAGGGGAGCCCCCTCCTGCTCGAGGATGGCATTCACCAACTGATCCGTCTGCAACCCCGTACTGACGCCCTGAAAGCTGATGGGGGACGCCATGGATCACCTCCCGAACTAAGAACTACCCCTCCTGGTCGAGCAGAAGTCCCGGGGAAGACTTGCCCGGTTGTTCCAACTGGCGCAAACGCCGGGCCAAGGCAAGGACCTCTTCCGAAGGCACCTGGCGGATCACCTCCCTCGTCACGGGATTCACGACCTTGAACACGATCCGATCCGCCGCCTCGTCCCGAGTAAATTGTAGGTCCGTGGGCACGTTCTTGAGGAATTCCTGGAGGGTTTTTTCGGCCTTGTCGAGGGTGCCGGCGGCCTCCCTTCCCTTCTCCCCTCGGGCCCGAAGGGTTTGGGGGGCTTCATCGGAACCGGGGGGGGGCGCCTGGGTCAGGCTCTCTTGCAGGGTGACCAGATCGGTAGGGGCGACAGGACGGGGGGGAACATCCCCCGAGGCCGGGGTCTAGGAGTTGGCCCCCCGGGGCCCAGCCACCCCGGACCCCCGGCCGGAACTGGAACTCCCGCGGTCCTTCAAGGATCCCGCCA